>JAFGAP010000039.1 GCA_016933635.1 Kosmotogaceae bacterium | reverse complement strand
CTCAATTTAGCATGGTATACTAATGTTCGAAGGAGCGAGATGCGAAAGATGAGATGGAACAGGTTTCATAAAGCAGTCTTGGTAGTCTTTGCGATTGGTTTGGCGATAGCGGTGATGACAATGGTAATTGCCCTGATCAATCTTACTGACGCAAATACCTCTTCAAAAGCTTTCAGAGAATACCTCGACGAGTCGAACGTTATCGAGTCCATCCCTTGAGATGCTCTCCAATCCTTTTAATTCTTAACCTGCCTGTCGTCACTTATCAAGCTGATTCATCTCATATCGTATGTCTCAAATCGAAGAATAATCTCATGCACAGTCATTGGCCGACTTCTATGGTTCTCTTGCGAAAGAATTCTACAAGCAGGAAAAATCAGACGATTTTAGCTTTCTGTGATCCTCATAGATCTTCAAGACGAAAATTTGCGTAACCATTTCTCGAAAAAGGCAATCCTTCGACGGCAGTGGATAGAGCTTTCACTGAAGCGAAGACACTCAATAACAATGAGAACAGAGGTCCTAGAAGAGACCTCCGTTCACTGACTATCTAATTCTCACTTCATTATTTCCATAGACTCTTTGCAGAATTAGACTGAATCTAGGTCTGCTTCATTCTCGTCCAGGAAGTTTTTTAGAGACCGATGCTTACTCAGGTCTTACAACGTGCATCGAAATCTTCGTCAGATACTGACTCTCCGGGAACTCGGGCCCGTTGTAATAATTCTCATAGACAGTACCTGTTGGCACATATCCGTTCTTGCCTATCCACTCGGCCATTTCACCGTATATGCCCTGCATCTGCGAGTAAGGTCCCATGTAAATTGAGAAGACGTAAATACCTCCGGGAATCGATCCCCTAACGATATCTCCTCTTCCCGGAAGATCAGAGGAGATGGGAAATCCTATCTCCACTTCCAGGTTCTGCATATCCATGTTGTGATAAGCTACAAAAGGAATCCCTGCAGGGAATTCCCCCGTTTCACCCAGATAGGCCGCTATCTCTCCATAACACTTTCCTATTAGGCCGGGAAGATTCTGAACACTCGTTTTGGCGCGTACAAGCAGCGCTGGTTGCTCTCCCTGTTTCAATACTGCAATCGGCGATAATCTTGGCATTTCTACCTCCTTGCCTCACATAGTAATGGTCTTCTGAGAATGATCTTTCTCGATATCTGCCCCAAAGAAAATGAAACACTAATTACACCAGCTAGAATACTACTTTTCTCTGAAATTTACATGATTTCAACAGCACGGGGGTGTTGCCATTTATATGTTGGAACAAATCGACTTCAAGACCAAACGTGCTTTTATGCCGAGCGTTTTTTCTGAGAACGTCCGAGGACTCTATAAATGGACATTTGCCCTGAAAAAGCCGAGACTGCCTGCTTTACAAGATATTAATCTGCCATGATCGCACTATAGTCTAGGCTTCTCACATGTCAGGAGCTTAAAAGGATGAGTTCAATCACATCTTCAGAAATCGGCCATTTCTTGCAGTATCTAAACATTAGCCGATTTGACTGTAAATCTCCAACCTGATAGGTGGCCGCTGTCTAGGCCGTATACTCGACTTGCTCTAGAAAGTAATTGTTGAGTTGGCAATAGTCCAGGTCTTGTTCCAGAAAGTGTAGCTTACACTCGGAACACCGTCACATAGGTCCTTGAGCCAACCCGCCATGTGTACTCCGCCATTGACGTCGAACCCGGCCGTCACTTTGTATCCGACCTGGGTTGAGCTACCGGCAGAGGCATTTGTCTCGCCCTTCAGCCATGGAACGAACTGCACGAAGGGACCTGCAACATAGTAAACATATGCCGAAAGGGTAAGAGGAAGAGACCCCTTTGCCCAGGCACTAACCTTTGCATCCGCATCAAATTGGAGGCCAGAGTGACTTGCCGAGTAGTTGACGGTCTTGCTCCATCCATTCTCATACTTCACAGTTAACGTAGTATTTGCCGAAAGCGTCGTAGAAGCCGTGAAGCCTATAACACCGGAAATACCCGCCTCGGCTTTCGCATCGAATTTGACCTCCATAACGAGAGTGACAGGCACGCATGAAACCCAGAACGTAATCCATTTCGTCTTTGTTGTGATGTTCTTTTCCCATGTCTTGCTCAGCGCTGCGCCGGAACTCACTTCAATATAGGGTGTCAGTGAAGGGCTGAGGCTAACGGTTGTCTGGAACTTCTTCAATACGTATTTGTACTTCCACCAGCTTACCTTCTTCCACTGGTGTTCCCAGAGAAGAGAAGTGCTAAATGTGAAGCTCACGTTCAGCCCCGGTTCAACACTCAAAGTCTGATACGCAAACTGTGTCGAAAAATTATATGAGACACCAAAAGTCCAGGAACCTGAATAGTCTTCCTTGAAGAGATACGACTCCGGCTGCGACAATTTACCCCCGATCTTTTCGTTATCGAAAACAACGATATAGGCAGCATAGTCTCTTAGCTTCGCCATTAGTTCCTCATTGTCTTCGTTCATGAGGTTCTTTGGAGCGCCACCCCCAGTAGTCATCTCTTCCTTCACAGTGATAGTATGCTTTTCAAAGTCTAAGCTAGCTTTGAACTTAGTTCCTCCGCCAAGATCAATCGACCAATCTTTGTAAGGCTTTTCACCATGCGGAGACAGAAGATCGATGATCTCGGACCCTTCGGGCAGAACGATAGTCGTTGTCTTAGTCGTCAGAATCGAGTTCTTTGACGATCCCAGAAAGGCAGTTTCAAAGGCCTTGCCATCTATGAGATCCTCAAGGTACTTAAGCATGATCTTCTCTTCCGAGAAGTTCTTGCTGGAAAACTGGTAGCTTCCCGGGTGCTCCCTCGATTCCGAAATCAGTCCCGTAACCTTCATCGAAATAGTGCTTGTTAGGTTTCCGTTTCCTTCAATCTTGAACTTGACATCCGTGTCTTCGAAGACAGGTGTCGAACTGTAGAGAAAGAAATATCCCTTGCTTATCTCGTCATAGAAGTTGGCAAAGACTTCATCGGCTATTCCTCTTTCTCTGAGGGCATCCCTGTGCTGAATGTATATCTTCGAAAGATCGGACGCAGGAACAAATTCAGTGCGGGTGATGATCGCCGACCCGTCTTCCTGAACAACGATTCTGTCTTCGATTGTTCGCTTGAATTGTGTTGAAAAGGCCAGTACAGAAACAACGAGAACAATCGCTATTAGGACCTTCCTGAACATACTTTCACCCCCTTTAGAAGTCGTCCGAAACAGTATAGCACCAGCCACTTTCTGTAATGAATAAAAGAAAGACAGTCGACTATTTTGATTGTCTTCCCTAAATTTGAGAGTATTCTAAAATCTGTGCATCTCACCAACGTCTCTTAGATTCAAGCGGCACATGCTCTGCTTGGGAATAACAGTGCATTAATCATTAACCTGAAACTCCATTCCCGATTTCCTAATGTGTTGTCTGGAGAGCATTGACTGCAAGAAACAGGCTTCACTTGAAGTGATTCCCAGAAAATCAAATGCAGAATTGTGTATCTCGGAATTTCATGCCTCCGACCAATCCAAGAATATGAACAACCTTCAAAATACGAATCGTTGAATCCGTTTTCAGTTGCCCTGTTCTCTTAAGAACATTCGCTGGAAGGATACTCTCTGACTTGTTCAAGGTTAAGACAGTCCAAAAGAGCTAAGGAAGGCCCTGCCGACCAACTGCAGTGGCCCCCCACCGAAAAATCTAAGTCCATAAAGCAAACCGACAGATTGAAGTCGCTCTCCGAAGCAGTAGAGAAGTTCCGGAGGAGTCTAGCGGAATCACGAGTGCGATAGAATGTTGCTGTTACAGATTTGCCAGACATCAATGAAATATCCTTTTTTTGTTCTGCCGTTCAGAAGGATCAGTAGCCCGGTGATATTTCACTCATCAGCTAGACAATTGTTCGACTTCTCCCATTACGAGAGGGTTATCGCTCTTCCTCATATTTCTCTTAAGATAAGACAGAAAATCCTCTG
>JAFGAP010000038.1 GCA_016933635.1 Kosmotogaceae bacterium | reverse complement strand
TCATCCGGCGTGTCCTCGAAGGGTGTACCAAGACCTGCTTTTACTCCAACTACCACATGAGTTTTTCCTAGCTTTACTTCTGATGATCCTTCTGGTTTTTCGAGGAAGTTAGATTTTATTTCTAGTGGTCTGAATTCAAGTAAGCTTCGCCCATCCATTCGGGTGTTTGCTTCGAGTACTTCCTCAATTTTCTTACGCTTAAGTCTGGATACTATATTATTGCTCATTCTTCATCTTCCTCCTCTTCTTCTACTTCTTCAACCGTTTCTTCTGGTTCCTCTTCTTCAAGTTCATTTTCTTCGATTTTACCTTCAGTCATTCCATATTTCTTTTTGAGAGCTTCTCTCTGAACCTCGTAAACCTGTTTACAGCCTTCTATGGCCATTGCGATTGTTTTTATGGTTTCTTCTTGCGTTAGTATACCATCCATTTGGAGTAATGTTACCTCTTCGAGTTTAGGCATATATGCAACTGGTACATCGGCTTCTCCTTTCTTATCCTCAAAGTCTCCTAAGTCTAGTATTAAGTTACCTTCAATCTTTCCAGCAGCACATGAGGCCACCAGATCTTTCATTGGTATTCCAGCGTCTACCAGTGCAACTGCTGCAGCGTTTATAGAGGCACATCTCGTACCTCCATCAGCTTGAATGATTTCAACATATACATCTATAACGCTTCTGGGATATCTCTCTAGAAAAAGCGCAGGCTCAAGGGCGTCTGCCATCACCATACTAATTTCGGTGTCTCTTCTTGAAGGTGCTGGGGATCTTCTAGGATCAACACTAAAGGGTGCCATATGATATCTTACCCTTAATACTCCTTTGTTGGGTTTGCTCAGCCTTTTAGGGTGCATTTCCCTAGGTCCATACACACCGGCAACTATTTTGTTTCTTCCCATTTCTATATACGCTGAACCATCAGCGTTTGGTATAATTCCAGTCTCGATCGTTAGAGGACGAAGTTCATCGTTTTTTCTTCCATCTACCCTCTGAAATTTCTTCCTAGATCTTCTTTTTGATTTACTCATTTCTTTCTGCCTTCTTTTCTTTCAAATATTCTTGTATTCGATTTGTGAGGCCAGAGGTGTGGGCCTCTGCCTCAATTTTTTTTATCACTTTTACAACCAGTTCCTCATCTTTCCTATTTCTGCCACTTATCAGTATCTTACCATTCTGACCAATTGTTACTTGGCAGTTAGTTTCCTTGAGGATCATGTTGATCATACTTCCTTT
>JAFGAP010000260.1 GCA_016933635.1 Kosmotogaceae bacterium | reverse complement strand
GTGAGAACTCTTTCTCTCCCATGTCAATGGGAACGACACGCTTCTGCCCCCCCACTTGCCGAATGAAAAGCTTATGGTCTCCCCTCCCTTCTCTATGAAACCGGCAACCTCCAGTATTTAACAATCGGATGAGTTGCCTTGGGTTGAGAGAAGGGACATTCTTAGGCATACAAGGCCCGCAGTTCCAAAGGCTCTAGGCTCGGATCATGGCTTTCAACGGTCAGGAATTCATGAAGCTCGCCTATAGAAACTGGAGCGCTGTACACATCCGGTTCCTGCTTTCGCACGTCCTCAATGGAATCAATCGCTTCTTTTAAACGAGCAAGGGCAGTTTCCTTGGACTTTCCTTGACCGACAAGTCCGTTTTCAAGGCAGAGAGCTACCCAATTTGAACCACTCCTTCTTAGGACTGCTGTGTAGAATTTCATCAACTTCACTCCAAGGGCTGAAAGGCTAGGAAGCTATAAGGCCACACAATAACAAAAGACACATCCACAGATTAACGGGATTAACAGGATCGTTGAATAGTTAAATGGTTAAATGGTTGATTGGTTAAATAGTTGAATCGTTAAATGGTTGATTTGTTAAATCGTTAAATCGTCAAGGGCAAAGAGCAAGGAGCAAAGAAAGAACTTGAGAAGTTGAGAACTTGAGAATGTGAGACAAGGGCAAAAAGCGAATCACAACGGACGACGGACAAGAGACAACTGACAACAAACGTCTTCTCCGGCCAGCTCCCCCCGGGTCGCTAGCGCCCGCAGGAAAAGAGGCGCTTCATTGCTTTACAAATGACCGTATAAGGCTGGTAGTCAGACTTCGGCAACACTCGCTTCTGATTCCCTCATTGAAAAGGGGATCTCGAAGGTATCTGAACGGAGCAATCGGGTTGAAAAAAAAAGCACCTCTACGTTTTCGACCTCGCCCGTATAAGGGTTAAGACGGGCTATCACGTCATCGCCCAGTTCTTCAGATTCTTGCTCCGGGTAAGGCGTCCGTTTATTGATGTACAAGATGTCCGCCTCTCTGTCATACTTAAATATCATTTTTTC
>JAFGAP010000259.1 GCA_016933635.1 Kosmotogaceae bacterium | reverse complement strand
TTCCATTCGGTGAGATTGTCGCCGATGTTCAGCCTCTTTACGACCTGCCGAACCAGATCCGCAGGCAGGAAGAGAAGAAAGCGCCTGGCAAGATCGCAATCGACTGCAGGAAGGTCGCATAAACCCAAATCCAGGGCAGTTGATTCTTCAACTGCCCTTCTCAATTTCTATTTTCGTTTTCTGAGTCAATCTTCGATCAGATTCAATGCCAGTGATGAGACTGACATCTCAATTTCTGTTGAGTCTACTCTAGAAACGAATAGGTCGTGCTATTCAGCTTCTGAGAATGATGATTTGGGAATTGATGAAAAAAGGTGAAGAAAGAATCATCTTCCAATGGAGGTCTTGATTTCAGCCAGGCGATCTTGTTGTTCCTTGGTCATTCCATCCTTCTTCGCCAAGGCGGTCTCTACCCTTCCCCAGATCCAATCCTTATTTTCCGAATCTACACGGGACCACTTCTTGAGCACCATCTCCCCAGTAGTGGAACCATCGATTACGTACTCAATGACCTTCTTCTCGAAGGCCTCTTCGTTGTGGTACGACTTGAATGCCATGGTCAGCGCATTGAACGAATCTGATATAAGGTTTTCGGGTGAACGGTCTTGGAGGTAGAGCATTTCATTTCGATTTTTCGAGAAGACACATCTAATGCGGCACGATAAATCCCATGAGAGAAAAAGCCGATAAAACCGCTCTCAATTCCAACTCATCACCCATTTTGCGGAGATATGACGGAGCTTAGGTCGAAATCGGAAAGTCATCAGATTGGGATAGAGGACGTATTCGTGAAGGCTATGATAGCTTTCCATTTTGTTGAAAAAGGTCTGACAGCTTGAGGAAATGATCTTGACGCATCTTTATTCTCTTGGATAGATAGAACTTTCTAATCTCGATTAGTACCAGGAAGCGGAAATAGGCGCGGTGACTTAGAAGAACGTAAGTATCATCTTGAAGTCATGACTGGCCCAATAGTACCTGAGAATGAATGATCGCTTCATTTCAATGCGAGGATGCAGATGATCAGACGGGGAACAGGGTGCGCAATATCTCCACGATCGCCACGGCGGCCGCACACATCCCAATGATAAACCATGGATTGATCTTGAAGGCTTTCTGGTCCTCCGAGTC
>JAFGAP010000258.1 GCA_016933635.1 Kosmotogaceae bacterium | reverse complement strand
ATAGATCTTTGGCTGGACAAGAACAATGCAAGCAATGTTCTACTGTTCTCTCTCAATTCTGAGAACGGTTATGCGGGCATGGGCCTTAAGGCGAAATTGCGAATCTGGGCGAGCATGATTATTGCAGACGAATTCTGCAATCTTGAAAATGCCTTGCTAACACTGGCATCCGACAGAGATGAGGCAATAAAAGCGGCCAAAGAAGCGCGTAAGATTATTCTTGAGAGTGTCAAAAGAGATTCCTTTAGCGAAATGACCATGAAACTGGAGGAGATTTGCGAAAACATCTCTCGCATTCCTCTGAAGAGTGATTTCGAAAGTGCACCGAAAGTCCTTCTCTCGGGAGAGATTTACGTCAGAAATGATGAATTCTCCAGAAAGTCTCTGGAGCTATTTTTTGCTGACAGCGGAATAATAATGCATGCATCTCCAATTGAAGAATGGATATATTATCTCGACTACATTCTGCTGAAGAGATATGTACCGACCGAACTCGGTCCGCTCAAGAGGGGAACAAAACACGTTGAAATCCTTGTAAAACAGGCATTTGAGAGAAGGATTAAGAAGATTCTTGAAAAGAGTGGGCTTTACAAGTCACACTTCGTCGACATCGAGTCCATGGTGAACACTTCTAAGGACTTCTTGAATCCGAAGCTTACTGGAGAGGCAATACTGACTCTTGGAGCCGTTTTGTTCGAATCGATAGATACTTACGATGGAGTCATTTCTATAGGCCCATTTGGATGTATGCCTACAAGGATCGCCGAAGCTGTTGCAGAAAGAGGTCTGGAGCACCTGAGAGAAAATTCTAGCAAACTCAAGAGGGAGATCTTCAAGATCGCTGGCAACATTCCAGTTCTCTTCTTTGAGTCCGACGGAAACCCGTTCACTCCAACCGTTGAGAGCAGGCTTGAATCGTTTGTGGTGCAGGTGAAGAGAGTTAAATCACTTTCGATGGAACTTCAAAGCCAGAAATTCAAATAACGCTTGAGAGACCAAGATCTGCATTGCGACTCTAATTATCTATAGTCAGGCGGCCGAATCTCCAGTCGGCAGCTCCAAAAAATGCTATCGAGATAATCGCTAATATAGATTATCCGATAAGTACAAATCCAGATGCTTTTTTCCTCTGAATTTAATCGATTAGCTTTGAGAATTCTCTAGCAGCTATTTGGTTTCCATCTCTTTTTGTATTCTATCTATAACGAACAATATGTAAAGCAAGTAAAGAAGCACACCCCCATTAGCCGCCAAGACCACGCCAATAACCAATCCCGGCAAGAGATGAGAGATCAGCATTGATAGACCGAATGTTATTGCCAGAACATTCAGAATCAGCTGAGAGACGGTTAACTTAACCAGTATACTGTGTATCTTACTACCTACTCCGCCCGTTCTGCTCGACTTCTGACCAAGGAATTTGCCTATCGAAATCGCCCCTCCCAAAATATTCAGAACACCAACAAGCAGGGTAAGCGGATAAATCAAGATCTCAGGGATAATGCACGATACAGTTCCAAGGGCAGCAAATAAAAACCCGATCAAGATCACAGGCAGCGATCTTGGAAAGACTCCTATCGGGGTGCTTCCCGAGGCAATCATCTGGATCGCAAAAATCATCATTAGCAAACCGAGTTGGGCACTTCCCGAGAACGGCAGAAGACCTAGATTTACCGGAATCAACAGCGCACCAAGAATTATCATGAAGACACTTGTGAATAGAATCATCGCCCTGTCGATAGGCAGTTCTACTTCTCCGTCTTTCCTCTTCTGTT
>JAFGAP010000037.1 GCA_016933635.1 Kosmotogaceae bacterium | reverse complement strand
AGGGGTTCCTCTGTTTCAGCTTCTTCAGTTTCTATTTCAGCAACGGGTTCCTCTGCTTCGATTTCTTCTGCTTCTGATTCAACCAGGGGTTCCTCTGTTTCAACTTCTTCAGTCTCTAATTCAGCAACGGGTTCCTCTACTTCGATTTCTTCTGCTTCTGATGCAACCAGGGGTTCCTCTGCATCAATTTCTTCTGTTTCTGCTTCAGCGACGGTTTCTTCAGTCTCAGGTTCTTCCGTGACGATCTCTTCAATCTCCACTTCAGCGGTTGGCGCAGCTGTTTCTTCTTCGATTTGCGGTTCCAGCGCTTCCTCTTTAGGGGCCTCTTCCTCAAGTTCTCCGGAGAGATCACTGACGTCCAACTCCTCCGTCATCGTCTTCCAATCGAGGTCGGTATAGGCGGGTGAATCGACTCGGCGTAGACTTAATCCGATGCGGTGGGTATCCTCTTCGATCTTGATGACGCGCAAGGTGACCACATCGCCCTCATGCAAGACCTCTTTCGGGTGCTCAATTCGGCGTTCGCTGATCTCGGAAATATGGATCAAACCTTCCAAATCCTTATCTTGATCCTCAAACACTAACCGGGCAAAGGCACCGAAATTGGTCAGGCGAGTGATCTTACCCTCAACCAATTGCCCTTCGGTCAGGTCTTCGACTTGCTCATTCCAGGGGTCGTCCTCCAAGCGGCGGATCGAGAGGCCGATGCGTTTGCGATCCACATCAACACTGATGATCTTGACCTTAATCTCCTGGCCAACCTCAAGGATCTCACTGGGGTGATTGACATGCTCCCAGGAAAGCTCGGAGAGATGAACGAGCCCATCCGCGCCATTGATATTGACGAAAGCGCCAAAATCTGCCAGGCTGGTCACACGCCCTGTGCGGATTTCGCCCTCTTCCAGCTCATCGATCACACGTTCTTTGATCGTATCACGCGTATCGCTGCTGGCGGCGCGCTCAGACAGGATCAATCTTCGGCGGTCGCGATCCACTTCAATCACGCAGACTTCAATCTCCTCCCCAACCATTTCAGCATAACGTTCTTCTGGTGAATTGCCCGTAAGCGTTAAGCGCCGACTGAGCCCGATTTGAGATGCGGGAACAAAGCCGCGAATGGTTCCCAGGGGTACCAGGAGCCCACCCTTGTTGAAGCCTTCGATTTTAGAATTGAATGAATCTTCGGATTCCAAAAGCTCCTCAGCTTTTTGCCAGTTCTCTTCTTCTAACGCTCGGGTGTACGAGAGGATCAGATTGCCGTTGGCGTCTTCAGGGTTGATGATATAAACGGCGATTTCTTCTCCAACCTCAAGGGATTTACGGGTTTCTTCAGCAATCGAATCCAGTTCTTTGCCAGTTAGAATCCCTTCCGATTTGGCGCCAACACTGACCAGGATTTGGGTATCGCTGATGCTGGCAATGGTTCCTTTGCGGGTTTCCCCGCGCTTCGGAAAGTCAATGGTCAAACCTTCCTGTGCCAATAAGGCTTCCATCTTGTTGGTGGGTTCTTCTTGGCTTTCTTGATCCCCCGTATTCTTTACGACATCATTTTGGTCCATAAAATTAATAACTCCAGAGTTGAATTTCTCACTGATTATATGATGTAAAGTAAAACTTGACAACCCTCAAACTTTTGGGGATGTTAACTTTAGGATATATCAGCCGTTACTATTGTACCGATTCGGGGAGGATTGTCAAATTATTGTTTTGAGGGTGTTGAATCATCCCATTAAATCAATGATT
>JAFGAP010000257.1 GCA_016933635.1 Kosmotogaceae bacterium | reverse complement strand
GGGGGCGACAGTCAACATCATGTTCGCCTGAACGGTTGAGGCTATGCCTGCAAGAAAACCCATGTAACAATAGACGAATAGCTGCGTCTTGAGAACACTTATGCCCACACGTCTTGCGGCTTCTTGATTTCCGCCAACGGCGTAGATATTTCTGCCCAGAGCCGTGTATTTAAGTATCAGCCACGTAAGAATGAAGGAAAGAACTAGAACCAGAATCGGTATAGTAATTCCGGGGTTGTCTCCGAATCTGACGAGACTCCTCTCCATGAACCACATTGGAAAGCCGTAAATCCAGGTACCGCCGCTAATAAATATCAGAAGGCCATAGAACAAGTTCATGGTTGCGATCGTCACGATTATTGGCGGAGTTTTGAGGAAATAAATCAGTAAGGCATTGACCAAACCCAGCGCAATTCCGACAACCGCTCCTATTGCAAAGGCCAGGAACATATTCCCGCCCCAATGGATAACGATAGTGGCCATAACATACTGAGCAACGGTTGCAATTGCCGTAAATGAGATATCTATTCCTCCGGAAATCAGAACAACCAGCACGCCTGCGGCCATTATCGCAAGAAAAGAGTTGCTCTCAACCATCCCGTAGAGATTGGTGAAAGTAAGAAAGCTTGGCTTCAAAATAGTAAAAAAGAGTGAGACGACTACTATTACAAGCAAGAGATAGAACTCGCTCTTGCCGAATAATTTTCTCATTACTGAACTACTGTCCGTTGATCTTCTCATAAAGCTCTTTCTCCGTGAGCTCGCTGGAGTTGTATTTTCCAATTATTCTTCCCGAGCTCATAATATAAGTCGTGTTTGAATGATAGATCGCTTCTTCGGCTTCATCCGTAATCATGATTATCGAAATACCTTCTGAGGCTAATTCTCTTATAATCTTGTATATACTATCCTTTGCGGCAACGTCTATTCCCACTGTCGGGGAATCGAGAATCAATACCTTTGGATTTATTGCCAACCACTTTGCAATTACAACCCTCTGTTGATTGCCGCCGGAAAGCGTGTTAACCGGAGAGTCGACCGAGGGAATCTTGATTGAGAGTTCGTCGACCCACCGCCTGACTTCAGTTCTTTCCTTGACTTTACTCAAGAGCCTGATTCTCGATAGTATTCTCTTTAGAACCGTCAACACAATGTTCTTGCTTACGGGCTGTTCCATAACGAGTCCGTGTTGCAATCGATCCTCAGGCACATACGCAATCCCAGCTCTCATAGCGTCCACGGCGTTTCCAAGGTTCACTCTCTTCCCTTCTACGAAGATCTCTCCTTCGTCGGGAGGATTCATTCCGAAGAGTGAAAGAACGAACTCGGTTCTGCCTGAACCCATCAGTCCTGTGATACTTACTATTTCACCCTTGTGGACCTTCAAATCAATTTCCTTGTAATTATTTCTCCTAGATAGCTTTCTGACTTCCAGAATAACTTCGTCACCAGAATACGGAGTCATTTTGGAGTACTCGAACTCCTTGCCTGTCATGAGAAATGAGAGCCTCTGTCGTGTCAATTCTGAAGCATCGAAGGCACCGACTTTTTTTCCGTCACGAAGGACCGTAACCCGTTGGGCTACCTCCATTATTTCATCGAGCTTATGGCTGACGAAGATCGTCGAGATTTTTCTGTTCTGCAGTTCATTTATAACCCTAATTAGTGACTGAACCTCTTTCTTGCTGAGAGAAGCCGTAGGCTCGTCCATTATTACAAGTCTTGCCTTGGCATTTATTGCCCTGCATATCGCCACAACTTGCCTTTCCGCTATAGAAAGCTCGCTGACTTCACGTCTGGGATCTAGTGAAACCCCAATTTTGTCCATCGTCTTCATTGCCTCTTCTTCGGTCTCTTTCCATTTCATCAGACGACTTCCGGTTTCCACCCTCGAAGAAATAGCTATGTTCTCTGCAACGGTCAGATTCGGAAAGAGTGAAAGATCCTGATAGATAACCTGGATTCCCTCCCTAACACTGTTAGAAGACTTCTGGTGGCTTATCCTTCTTCCGTCGACATAGATCTCACCACCGGGATCGGGTGAGTGAATACCCGAGATTATCTTGATTAGGGTACTTTTTCCAGACCCGTTTTCGCCAACGAGACAGTGGATTTCCCCCTTCTCTATTTCAAAATCGACTGAATCGAGGGCCAAGACCCCCCCGAACCTCTTCGAAATATTTTTCATCTCCAAAAGTTTCTCGGCCATAATCAGATCACCAGAAAGAGAGGGGGCGTACCCCCTCTCGAAATCAGAACCCGTAAGAAAGGGCGTTCTCAGCAGTAATGTCGACTTGCGCGTCGAATTTCACAATGTTTCCTTCCAGCGTGGCCTTCCCAAGACCAGGAATCTCGAATCCATCGACGACAGCTGGCACTATGCCTTCGGGGATTCCCGCCTCAGCAAGAGCGACCTTGGCATCGAGCAGTGTCTTTGCCAGATAGACCTGCGCGAATCCAGCGTCTCTTGGATCCCACAGGTAACCCCACTGCATTAGTCCTTGTTTTAGATAGGGATCAGCGTGGCTTGGAATAACCGTCCCGACTATCTGTACCTTTCCCTTCATGTTTCTCGCGTTGAGCGCCTGGGATGCTCCGATCGGTCCCAGTGAACCAAAGCCGACTATACCTTTTAGATTAGGATATGCATTGAGAAGCTCGAGAGTCTTTTGATAGGAAAGCTCAACACTTTCACCACATGGGATTCTCTCGGTTACTAGCTTCATATTTGGATACTTTTCTGCAACATAGGCAAGTCCAACGTCTGCCCAGAAGTTGTGAAGAGGAACTGTGAGCCCTCCGACGAAAACGGCAAACTCGCCTTCTCCACCCATAAGCTCAGCAAGTTTCTCGAAGTTCGCTTCTCCGAACTTAACGTTGTCTATCGTTTCTACATCCCAATCGCCGCCCTTCTGCTCTGGCGACTCGTGTGTGATGATGATGATACCGTTCGCTCTTGCCTTTTCGAATACGGGTTCAAGAGCCTTCGCATCATTAGGTACTACACAGATGGCATCGACACCCTTGGCAATAAGGTCTTCAACAATCTTCACCTGCTGAGCAGGATCTGCATCGGAAGGCCCTATCTGGTAGGCATTCACGCCGAGTTCATCTGCTGCATCTTTTACACCGACTTCCATTCTGTTGAACCAGGGGATTCCGCCGATCTTCACAACGACGGCAATCTCATAGTTCGCTGCTAAGACGGCAACTGTAAACAAGACACAGAACAGGAGCATCAGAAGCTTCTTGTTCATTCGCATCCCTCCTTCTATGTGACCGGTAG
>JAFGAP010000256.1 GCA_016933635.1 Kosmotogaceae bacterium | reverse complement strand
TGGTTGCCCTATCCACCAGTTTGCGATTGAGGATCTTCACCCCTATCATGTAGTTTCCGAAGACTCTACCGACCTTGACCATCGTGACAGTGCTGATCATGTTCAAGACCATCTTCTGAGCCGTACCGGCCTTCAGCCTTGTGCTGCCGGTAATGACTTCGGGGCCGGTCCTGACGGCTATCGTAACATCGGCAAGCTCGGTAAGCTGGGGAGTTCCGACATTGCATATCAAGATAGTCCGGGCTCCCTGCTTTCTCGCGTACTTCAGTATTCCTTCCACATATGGCGTCCTTCCGGATGCAGAGATCCCTACTACAGCGTCCTTTCCAGTCATACCTACCTTTTTTGCCTCTTCCTCGCCTAACTCGATGCTATCCTCGGCTTGCTCGACGGCGTTTGCGAGAGCTTCCTGGCCCCCTGCTATCATAGTTACGAACAGGTCTTTCGAAACGCCAAAAGTGGGAACGACCTCCGCTGCGTCAAGGACGCCAAGACGTCCGCTCGTGCCTGCACCGGCATAGACGATTCTTCCTCCAAGTTCTAGAGACCTCACGCACAACTCAACCGCAGAGGCGACTTCATTTAGAACTTCTCTAACAGACAGTGGAACTGTTGCATCCTCTTCGTTCATAATCCTAAGCATCTCATACGTCGACAGCTCATCTAGATTCTTCGTTCTGGGATTAGATCCCTCTGTCTCAAGTTGATGAAACTTCATATTAGACCTCCTGCGGTATCCTTACCGGAAGTTTTCCTTGCGCTTTGATCGCGCCGCCTAGAACCTTCTTAAGGCTCCTTTGCGAAACCTCTTCGTAGCCATAGCTGATTATGCAATTCTTAACGCCTTTCAGGAAAGCATCGTATGGATTTCTCAATGCGATTACCAGTGTTCTTCCCGTTCTTTGCGAAAGCTTCAGGAGAAGCTCTCTCTGACCTTCGTGAAGGTGAGCATTCTCCGTAAAGACCAGCCTCACACCCTTTCCCGGGGTATTGGCAGCCAGTCTGTCCGCTTCTTCAACGGTCATGTTGGCCGAGAAGTCTATTATCGGGCAATCTGTCATCTGCGCGATCTCTCTCGCTACCGTGGGAACTCCCTTTTGAGGACCATCTTCTACTTGAACAAGTCTTGAAAGCCTCACAGAGAGTATTCCGCTCACACTCTCGATTGGAAGGGGAAGAAGAGAACTGTCTTCCAGAATGGCCGTGATAGATCTATCGGAGATCTCCTGCATCGCCTTCAGACTTTCCCGTGAGGCGATCTCTTCGATCGAGAACCTGTCAACACTTGTCGCTTCAACCCTGAACTTCTCCACTCTCTGGAGAGATTCCTGGAAGCGTTTTTCCAGCTCTGGGGATTTTTCTATCTCTCTAATCAGAATCTTCTTGACTCTTCTCTGGACAACCGGATCATGGCAGTAAGTCAGATAATCCATTCCGTTTTTGAGACCCTGTATGGCGGCTTCCTCGGGCGTGAAGTAATTACTCACTCCCCCCATTCCCAGATCATCTGCGACAAGTACTCCCCGGTAATTCAGTACTTTCCTCGCAAGGTCCGTCAATATCTCTCTCGACATCGACGCCGGAACCCGGGAGGCCTGAAGCTGAGGCATGAATATATGCGAAGGCATTATAGAGTCGGCTTGAATTTCCTTGAAAGGTCTCAGTTCGTACTCATAAAGCAGAGCCCGGGGGATATCCAGAGTCGGCAAATCCAGATGAGCGTCGACATCTACTCTTCCCTTGCCGGGAAAATGCTTCAAACAGCTCATCACTCCTCCACTTTTCATACCTTCTACAAAGGCCTTTGCGTAGTCTATAACCTGATCCGGAGAATCACCGAAACTCCTGACTCCAATTCCCGGATTCTTCGGATTGCAGTTTATGTCAACGACGGGAGCGAGATTCCAGTTAACACCTATAGCGTTCATCTCTCTGGCAAGTATTCTTCCAACAACGAAGGAGTTTTCAGTGCTTCCAGTGGCAGCTATAGCCATAGCTCCGGGCGAAACAGAGAAGCCGTCCCTCAGTCTGCTTACGATCCCGCCTTCCTGATCGATTGCGATTGCGGGTTCATAGCCAAGGACTCTTTGAATATCATCTACCAGAGCCCTTACCTGAACAGCATCAACGATGTTTTTCGAAAAGAGAATCACCGCTCCGGGTTTGACTTCTCGAAGTGTCCTTTCGGTCTCGCTATCGATTTCCGGACCGGGTATTCCAATTAAAAACAAGCGTCCTACGGCTTCGTCGAAATTCATTTAAAATTCTCCTTGGCTTTCATACGATACAATTCTAGTTTTTATTGCCTTGTATTGTCAATTGTATATTTGTATAGTATGAATATACATAACCTTCGATTCCGTTGCTTATCGATGATATTTGACTATAGTTCCATTTAAGTAACCGAGGAAAAACTTGGATACAGATAGAAAATACGATAGCATTGCTGTTGGAAGAGACGAGGTCGGTGTTAGCA
>JAFGAP010000255.1 GCA_016933635.1 Kosmotogaceae bacterium | reverse complement strand
GCCGGAAGCCATTTCTATCGTTAGGAGAGAAGGATTGTGGAGAGAAGACTCGAAAGAGCTGCAGTTGTAACAGGGGCAGCGAGAGGAATTGGACTGGCCATAGCAAACAGTCTGCTCAGAGATGGATTTCTTGTTTTGGCGACAGACATCGACGAAATTTCATTGTATCAGGCCGACTATGAGACACAAGAAAGAGATCGGATTCTGAGGATCCCCTGCGATGTCTCGAGGGAAAGAGATGTTCTTCTTCTTTTCAAAGAAGTCGAGTCCAGGTTTGGTTCTCTCGATGTCCTTGTTAACAATGCAGGCATTCAGACTCATGAGCTGGTCGAGGAAATGGATGAGAGTTCCTGGGACAGAACTATCCAGACAAATCTCAAGAGTGTCTTTCTTTGCACGAGAAGTGCAATTCCGCTCATGAAAAAGTCTCGTTGGGGAAGAATCATTAACATTTCTTCCATGTCATCTGTGCGAGGTTCATACAGGCATGCTCATTACTGTGCATCTAAGGCCGGTGTTGTGGGATTTACAAAGGCCGTCGCTCTAGAGGTTGGAGAGTACAACATTACTTGCAACGCAATTTGCCCAGGAACTGTTGAAACCAGAATGATTGAAGAAACAATGAAGATCAAGAGGGAAAAGTGGTTGGAAGAAATCCCCATGAAGAGATTCGGAAAGCCTGAGTACATTGGAGATATGGCCTCATTCTTAGCTTCAGACAAAGCATCTTGGATTACTGGCCAATCAATACACGTTAATGGAGGAATAGTCACACCTTGAAAGGGGATGAGTTGCATTGAGTGAAGAAAGCTTGACAAGAATGATTGATTCAACTATGTTGAAACCCGACGCAACAAAAAAGGACATCGAGGAAGTCTGCAGGCTGGCCATGGAGTACAATTTCATGACTGTCGCCATTGGGGCTTCCTGGATTGAGTACGCGTCGGAGATATTGAAGGGTTCAGAAGTGGGAGTTGATGCACCGGTAGGCTTTCCGAACGGCTATTCTACAACTGAATCGAAAGTATTTGAAACAAAAGATGTCCTATTGAAAGGTGCAAGTGAAATAGATATGGTCATAAACATAGGTTGGCTGAAGAGCAAGATGTACGATGAAGTGAAGAAAGAGATATTGGCTGTAAGGGATGCGGCCAAAGGCGTAGTCATGAAAGTCATTCTGGAAGTTCATTACCTGACAGATGAAGAGAAAAGGATAGGAGCTAACATAGTTGCAGATACCGGGGCGGATTTCGTGAAAACATCTACAGGTTTTGCCGACACTGGCTGCACGGAATCCGACGTTAAGCTCCTGCTGGACGAAGTGGGAAACAGGATCCAGGTCAAAGCGTCAGGCGGCATAAGAAAGCTTAGGGACCTTCTTAGATACCATGAGCTCGGTGCGACGCGTTTTGGGGCAAGCAATGCACATCTGCTGATCGATGAGTTAAGGAAGACACCTTTTTACTGATACTTGCAGAAGGTATGAATGCTTGAATGTTTTTGAGCAATGCAAGGATAGTTGGGTTGGTTTTCAGTGTTTCGTACAAAGAACAATCGTCTCGTTTTTTGCACGAAAGCAGGTAAGATATAGATGAAAGCCAACCTTTTTGTTAGGAGTGGAGGAAATGCTTTTAGAAGAGTTTAGAGATAGGGTTAAGAGCTTGAGAGAGCTGATAGCTGCCAGAAATGCAAGCGCCCT
>JAFGAP010000254.1 GCA_016933635.1 Kosmotogaceae bacterium | reverse complement strand
CGGAATCATTCAGTGGTATATCACGCGCGATGAAAACGAAGAAGAACGGATCCGTCTGGAAATTGCTCGGGAAAAGACCGGAATGCGCCATGTGTGGACTCAGACTTATAAGAAGAGTTGCTCGGATTCGAAAGACAGAAACGAGAGAGAGTATTCGCTCGACCCCACTGAAGTGGATCTCAAGTACCTGGAAACACTTCCCTTCGTGGTGAAGATAAGGCATTATCTTGAACCTAAGAACAAAGGTATCAAAGAAGTCGTTTTGGATGAATTTCTCGAGAAATGGGAGTGCGACTGTAAGTATCTGGCCGAGATTGAGTTGAGCGATGAGGAAGAAGACAGGACTCTCATCTCTAAAGAGCTTTCCTCATGGGAATTTCTTAAGGATCTATTCCCACTCGATGAAGAAGAATCGAAAAAATTCGAGAACAAGGTACTGGCAAAAAACCACGAGGAGAACAATGCATTCAAAATCATCCAGTATGTCGAGAACAGGCTCAAGCCAGAGCAAGTCGTTGTGGCGTTGCAGGGAAACTCTTTCTTCAACAATCTCGGCGAACTCAAAAGCGAATATGAACGTGAAGGATTCTCGAAAGAAAAACAATACCCCCTCAATGAAAAACTGAGTTGTGATCTGAATAAAGTGCTGAAGAATCCGTGCTCTTATGATGATATCCGTTTATTGGCCGCAGAGACGGACAGTATTCAGCACATACTGAACACAGGATACTCGGTGTCAAATGTTGAGTATATTGTATTCCCTGACAGCCCGAACGGTTTTTCAAGAGACAATGAACCGGCCATTTACGGGTTTCTTAAAGCACTTACAGAAAACGCTTTCAGCGAGCACGGAATTGTAGTCAACAAAAGACCAATGAATTACAAAGGAGATAACATAGAGAGTCTTTCGAGAGCCTTCACTGAGATCTGGACTATCCTTGACAAAATTCGAGAAGATTACCCAAACATGGAAATTCTGATCGACGTTACTGGTGGTCAAAAGTATCCCGGAATTATGGCTTCGCTTTATTGCATCTTCAACAATCTACCTTTCTTCTACGTCTTTAAAGGAGAGGTTAGTCTTGCGAAGTTTCCTCCCGTTCCAGCTAGCTGGGATTTCGGAGCGATTGACGAAGCTCTTGCTGCATTCAATTCTATTCTTGTTACGAACACCGACGACAGATACGAGAGAAATCATCTAAAATACTCAGAGTATTGCTCGCTGCCGGAGACGTTCAGAAATCTATACACCGCAAGCAGCTATGAAAACGATCTCACCAGTTCTCTTCCACTAGACGTCATTGAAAGTAAGTATAGAAAAGCTAGAGGCCTTCCATTCGGCTATGGAGAAGACTTCTTGCGGTTGCTCGATAACAACAAGTGTACTGAAGACTGCAAAAAACGTGCGGAAGCCTACAAAAACTACCTCCGGGAAATGATTCGAAAAGTCTGGTCCCTGCAGTGGATAGGAGATCAGATACCCGAGACCGTTGAGCACTCTCAACGTCATAGCAAGAGACTAATGGAGTTCACTGTCAATCTTATAAACACTATTGGCGAAGAGAACTTCCTCAATGGCAT
>JAFGAP010000253.1 GCA_016933635.1 Kosmotogaceae bacterium | reverse complement strand
TAATCGATGAGCAGGCGCTTCACGACGCTCTGAAAAGTGGGACTCTTGCGGGCGCAGCAATAGATGTCTGGTACGAGTATCCCTCAAGTGATCGGCCCGCAACACTTCCGTCGAGATATCCAATTCATAGATTTTCCAATGTCGTCATGTCGCCACACGTCGGAAGCTGGTCTGTAGAAAGTATGCAGTCAATGGTGAATGGCGCCTTGAAGAACATTGAGAGCTTTCTTCTTAAGGGAAGGCCGGAGGAAGAGATCGATCTTGACGAAATGTACTAGAACTCAACTCCGAGATTTCCCGAATTCTTGTTGCTGAGGTTCTAGCGGTCTCTTGTGCTAGAATCAGTTAAGAAGGCTTTCATGAGAGGTGTCTGTAATGCCGCTGATCAAAGGACGAAGATGTTTTTTCCCCAAGAGATTATTAGGCTTTGCAAGAAGCTTCTCTGCACGCTCCTTTCTTCTGCTTTCTATAGTTGTTATTCTAGCCCTTGGAATTTCTGTTTCTCTTGCAGAAATCAATCGCGGAAAAAAGGAGTTTTCCCGAAGACTTCTTAGACAGGCAAGATTCCTCGAGAGCGGCCTAAACAAAAAGGAACTTTCTACGCTAAACGGTAACATCGATGATATGAGCAAACCCGAGTACTCAAGACTTAGGAAGCAATTAGCTAATACCAGTGAAATCTTCCCCAATTTTCAGTCTGTTTATCTCATGAGAATTGACGATGAAGGAAACATGGTTTTTCTAGTTGATTCTGCCATAGCAGGTTCGGAAGATGAGTCGCTACCCGGAGATCTCTACGAAGATAAGGATCTCCTCATGGTCTTAGAAACAGGTCGGGGAGCCGTAATGCCGCTAATGTCTGACAAATGGGGAACGTGGATTACTGTAGCAATCCCAATAATTGACCCATATTCTGATGAAGTGTTTGCGGTTCTAGGTGTCGATATCGATTCAAAAGACTGGGGCGGTTTCATTCTGTCTTATGCAGTGTTACCTATAATATTCTCGTTTACTTTGATTTTCATAGCTATTATTTCTTACTTCATGGTTAGGTGGAGAGAACGACTTCCATCTGAAAAGTTGGAGAAGAGATTTTCGAGATACTTGGAAAGCCTGATATTTCTAGCCGTAGGAGTAACGGTGACTGTGTTTGCCTCCTTTCTCGTAAATGAACAGCAGAAGGAGCTGAGAAACAGCGCATTTATTACGCTTGCTGAAAGCCGGGCTCACTATTTGACAGAGAAGATACTTAGTTTGAGGGACCATGAGCTTGAGGGGCTTTCGCGCTTTTTCGAATCAAGCATTGCGGTTGAAAGAGAAGAGTTTCGGAACTACACGCAGTCTCTGACTTCAAATGGGCTTATGAATACATGGTTCTGGGTAGAGAGAATCAAGGTTTCCGAGTCCCTTTCATTAGAGCCAAAATCTGGACAAAGTGAATTTGAGCAATTCTCCATTTGGAGCTTTGGAGATCAAGACGTTGATACCTTTGATAGTTCTGAAGAGTTTCTGTACCCTATAAAGTATGTCGAGCCATTTGAAGAGTATGGTACACTTGCCGGACTGGATTTGGGCTCCAATCTGCTAATTAGGGCTGCAATAGATGAAGCCCTCTCTTACGGATTAATTACGGCTACTGACCCACTCATCATCCCTAATCATGATGGCTCGGGACCACACTTCTTCGTTTTCAAGCCGGTTTTCGGAAATTCGGAGGATTTTGTTGGATTTGTTGGCGCTCTCGTTCACCCAGAATCTTTTGTGAAGACATTACCTGTTCTTGATAGCGAAGAGGATCCAACGGTTATTCTTGGGCTTTATCAGATACTGGAAGACGGGTCACCCTATTTGCTATTTTCTATGGGCCATAATTATGGATTCTCAATAAACCCGTCTGCACATTCTTCCCTGTGGCACTACGATGTCAGTGGGCTTAATCTTGTGGTGCCTGTTTTTGTATTTGGTAGGGTCTTTGCAGTTGTAGCTCACCCTGGACCCGACTTCAGCACCGTTTATCCTCTGGACAACTGGATCTTTATTCTTGCTATCGGATTGACCTTGACTTTTTCACTCTCTATTTTAGTAGGTTATCTAACTAACAGAAGCTTCCATCTCGAAAGAGAAGTTGGAAAACGTACCGAAGAGCTTAGGGAGAGTCTGGAGATTGTTTCAAAGACAATGGAGGCATCGGTGAATGTCCTTGCTTCGGCTGTGGATCTAAGGGATCCTTATACCTCTGGCCATCAGAGAAGGGTTGCAGAGTTGTCTTTCGCCATAGGAAAGAAGCTTAGACTTGAAGAAGATAGGATAAGAGGACTGCGGCTTTCTGCGATGATTCACGACGTGGGGAAGATTCAGGTGCCCGCTGAAATTCTCAGTACACCCAGAAGGCTTACAGATCTAGAGTTCGATCTAATAAAACTTCATCCCACGGCGGGTCATGAACTTTTCAAAGATATCGAATTTCCTTGGCCCGTTGCAGATGCTATTTACCAGCATCATGAGCGACTCGACGGCAGCGGGTATCCTGAAGGCATCTCGGGAGAAAAAATCATTTTGGAGGCGAGAATAATTGCCGTTGCCGATGTTGTAGAAGCTATTTCATCCCACAGACCTTACAGGCCCTCCTTAGGTATTGATGTGGCTCTAGATGAGATCAGAAAGGGCAAAGGCAGGCTCTTCGATCCAGAGGTAGTAGACGCTTGTCTTGAGCTGTTCGATGAAGGATTTTCCTTTTCAGATTGATTTACTGTTTCTGCTGAGATGATTTGAAGACTATAGATTATGACAAGAAAATTGACTTTGGGGTGAGCAAAGGCAGGCAAAAGGTGAATTGGAAGTCTTTTCGCCATAGGAGCTGAAAATGATAGACGTTTCGATCCTTCTAAGATTAGTTAGGGTGAGACAGTGGCTGAAGAATCTCTTCGTCTTCGCCCCATTAATTTTCTCTTCAAACCTTGCCGATACACCATCAGTCTTAAGAGCTATTTTGATCTTCTTTGCTTTTTGTTTCGCTTCTAGCAGCGTATATATTTTTAATGATATAAAAGATCGAGAGAGTGATAGTCATCACTCAAGGAAAAAGAAGCGACCAATAGCCTCTGGTGAAGTAAGGGTCTCAAGTGCTGTGATTGTCTCATTACTGCTATTGGGAGCGGCGGCAGTGATTGGTTCTGTGCTCCCATTTTTGTCATCGTTCTTTTTGCTGATATATATCGTTGAGAATCTCTTCTATACCTTGAAGGGTAAAGAGCTGGTACTAATAGACGCCTTTTGTATTTCTGCGGGTTTTGTAATAAGAGTGATGGCCGGTGCATACGCTATTGAAACAACTCCAACTGGATGGATTGTAGTGACTACATTCTTCCTCTCACTCTTCCTTGGTTTCGGCAAAAGAAGAAACGAACTGCTTTCTTTGAAAGAAGGTGGTAATGATCATCGAAAAGTGCTTAGCCTTTACAATGACAGATATCTTGACTATCTGATGATCGCAACGGCATCTATCACAATAATTGCATATACGCTTTACTGTTTGGATCCATCGACAATTCTGAAGTTCAACACGGATAAGCTTGTTTACACTGTTCCATTTGTGACATACGGGGTTTTTAGATACCTGCTTCTCCTTTTCAAAAACGGCGAAGGAGATCCAACGGAGGTTGTTACAAGAGATACAGGAATCGCCCTTACTGTTCTATTATGGATAATAACTATTATGCTGGTAATCTATTTACCAAGTTTTTTTTGATGAGGAATGTTGAATGAATCTGACTGAAGCCTTAATTCTTGTCATAGCAATAGTTTTTAATGCAGTAGCAAACATCTTGCTGAAACATGGGATGCAGAATGCGCCTGATATAGGAAGCGTTGGACTTAAGGCGATGCTAGTAAATTCAGTTACAAATATCAGCGTGTGGTTCGGACTAATCTCATTTGGTGTTGCATTTATCTTCTATAGTGTGGTCCTAACAAAGATGCGTCTGGGAGTTGCATATCCAATAATGACAAGTGCAGGATTTGCCATCGTTACTGTTGCAGCAGTTTTCTTGTTTGATGAAAGACTTAGTGCAATGAAAATTGTTGGAATTGCTATCATAGCTTTGGGAATCTGGCTTGTCGCAGTTGCAAAATGATGGAGGTATTTCAATGAAAAAGACGAGAGTTGCTATTATCAAGACCAAACCCGAAACCGTTCTAGATGATTACAGAAGGCTCTCTAAGCTAGCTGGAATGGGTGAAGTGCTAAATAAGACTGCAACGACAATCTTGAAGGACAACATATCCTGGCACCTTCCTATGCCTGGTGCGAATAGTACTCCCTGGCAGCTCGAGGGGGCGGTGCTCGCTCTGAAGGAAGAGGGCTTCGGCGAAATAGTGGCTGTGGAGAAC
>JAFGAP010000036.1 GCA_016933635.1 Kosmotogaceae bacterium | reverse complement strand
TCTGGATCCGATTTATCCGCTCGTTATGTCACCCTATCTGCAGCTCTTTGCATACTATGTCGCCGTCAGGAAGGGACTTGATCCCGACAAACCTAGAAATCTAGCAAAGAGCGTCACGGTTGAATAGAGTTGAATCTGACGATTAGTGTAACATGACAGGTGAAAAAGGCATTGCAATAAACATATGAGTTGAAGCTACTGCTCTAGAAAGAAAGCGAAAGAAATCTACGGAGTTCCCGCTTCAACCGAGGGGTGATCTTCTGAAAGTGCCTCCTCGGGGGGTCCTGTGCTTCATCAAAGGGGGCTTTCAGGAGTAGCAATAAGGCAGTTAGGAAAGGAAGATCGGCTATTCATTCGTGGGCAAGCGTCTATCCATGATCGATGAAGTAGATTGGAGAATTTTTCGAATTCGGCGAACGGCCAACGGAGAACTGAGAAAGTGTCTTTAATGGGGGAATCAATCTTGGATAAAGTAGTTAAGGAAATTGCGGAGATAATTGACGAAAAACTTGGAGAAGACATAGTAATACTTGATGTCTCGAAGGTGTCGAACCTTGCAGATTATTTCGTGGTGACTACGGCAAACTCCGATCCTCATATGGACGCGCTCCGGGAGGCGATACTTCAATACGTTGAAAGGGAAGCTGTAGAGATAATTTACTATGATAAGGGAAAAGGTTACAACTGGATGGTAATTGACGGTGGTTACTTCATCGTCCACATTTTCAGTAAAAAGGGAAGAGAGTTTTATTCTCTCGAGGACCTTTGGTTGAACGCAAAAAGGTACACATACAGAGATCTCGTCAAAGACGAGGAAAACACACGGCAGTAATCGCAATCGATCCCGGTGCCCTCATAGCGGGGGTCGATCGGTGGCGAAGCCGGAGGAAAACCAAAACGGAGGTGTATTTGTGTCAGTAGTATCAATGAAGCAGCTTCTCGAGGCCGGAGTTCACTTCGGACATAGGACGAGAAGATGGAACCCCAAGATGAAACCCTATATTTACGGTGAAAGAAAGGGTATCTACATCGTAGACTTACAGAAAACCTTGAAGCTAATCGAAGAGGCCTACGACTACGTTAGAAACTCCGCTCAAGAAGGTGCGACCTTCTTGTTCGTAGGTACAAAAAGACAGGCTCAGCAGATTGTCGAAGAAGAAGCAAAGAGATGCGGCTCTTTTTACGTCAATAACCGCTGGCTCGGCGGTCTTCTTACGAACTTCACCACGATAAAGAAGAGAATCGAAGCTCTGAAGAACTTCGAAGAAATGGAAGAGTCTGGAAAACTCGCAGCTCTGCCGAAGAAAGAGCAGAGCATGATAAACAAGAGACTCGACAAACTGAGAAAGAATCTCAGCGGTGTCAAGGAAATTCAGAAGCTGCCCGACGTTATCTTCATAGTGGATCCAAAACAGGAAGAGATTGCCGTCGCGGAAGCGAACAAACTGGGAATAAAGGTAATCGGTATCGCTGATACCAACTGCGACCCTGACGTCATCGACTTCATCATCCCGGGAAACGACGATGCTATAAGAGCGATACAGCTGATAGTACATACGATGGCAGACGCAATTCTAGAGGGTCGTGAAGGCCTGGAAGCTGCTGCTCTCGAAGCGAAGAAAGGGTCGACAAATGAAGAAACCGTCAAAGTCTCCAAGGAAGAAACAGATACTTCTGAAGAGAGTGTTGAAGACGACTCTGTCGACGAAGAGGACGATGAATAATACAGTCTGTGATTTTCTAATGATAAATCGATAAGAATTATTTTAACAAGGGGCATTTTTGCCTCTTGTTCGCTTTTTATAATATGTATTTTGCAAAATGCATGGAAATTCCGTCGCTGCTTAATAACACTATTTGTGCTAAGGGACGTTTGAGACGAGATTTCTAAATCCAGAAGGTATTAGCAACCCGGATATCCGAATCATATGAGGTTAAACGTCTTGAGGGTGATATTGAGCATGATTACAAAGAAAACTGTGAACAGAGCTCCCATAAGCAGCTTAATCTTAGCTGCAGCCTGTGTGGACGTCATGAACTCCTGTATCCTCTTCGTCGATGAGCTGAAGTAAGCGATCAGCGTGATTGCGATTATCGGAATTGTGAAGCCTAGATTGTAAGCAACCAAGAATCCCAGCGCTCTTCCAGATACGCCGGAGCTGTTTATAATATAGACGATCGTGGGAAGGTAAACCTGACCGGTACACATGAACTCCACAAAAGAAACGAGAATTCCAGTTACAAGCGATGCTATCCATATGGTTTTTGCCCTCGCGTTCTTTCTAATAATCTCGTGCGTCTTCTTTTTCAAACCTGGAGAAAGCTCAAGAATCGCCTTTTTGTTCCTGTATCTCATTCTGTAGAAATCAACAACCGAGAGTACTGCTAGAAGCCCTGTGAAGATCGCCATAGCAGGGTAGAAGACTAACTGGAATACCTTAGAAATGCTTTCGACGTATCCCACTGCGCCCAGAAGACCGGTTCCCATGGCGAGATAGGCTGCAAAGATCCCTACGGAAAAGAATACTCCCGCAACTAGAATTTCGTTTCTCCCTCTTCCCACGTAGTACAGATAGGAAACGAGGAAAATGAGAACAACAAATGCGCACGGGTTTATGCCATCGATTAGACCGGCCCCAAGAACGATGAATAGACTGAACTGCTCATATCTATCGGTCAGCCTGTTGGTGACATCATCACTTAGGGCCTCTATCTCCCGGAGTTTTGCTTCTCGCTCTTCCTGAGAGTAGTTGATCATGCTTTCCAGTAAACTGTCAGGAGTGGTATTCGACGGCGTAAAGGCATCCTTCCCTATGAATATCATTGGGTAAAGATCGAATTCGCTTTCAGATACCCCGTAAACCTTAGCGTACTTCAGCTTGAGCTCTTGATTCTCTGCCTCGCTAAGCATGAATTTGTTGAGAATCACCTCATCCTCTACTTCATACTTAAGGCTCTCGATCATCATCTCAGCTTCAAAACATTCCTGACATGTTGCAACGCCGAAAAAGTCGATGATGACCTCTCCACGCAGAGCAACTGCAAGCAACAGGAGTACAAGTAGAGCAATCGAATTCTTCTTCATTCAGAAATTCCTCTTCGCATCACTTATTCTCCGGTTTCTTTTCCTAGAGTCTCGTCAATCGTATAAAACCCCTCTTCCCAGTATTCTGCCGGGCAAATCTCCTCGAGTGAATCGAAGATGTTTCCTGATCCTGTAACCGTGCCCCTAAAGGTCGTTCCACCACATCCGCAATCCGTACAGTTCTTTAGATACAGATCAAGACCATGTCTCACGTTTCCGTAAAAAAGGTTGTCTGTCAATGTTGCGGTAGAAGTTATGTTAGCAAGAACACCATTGTCTACATTCTCTGTAATTTTGTTGGCCGCGAGCGATCCGCTGGCAGTGTTATTGAGAGAGATGCCTACACTATTCTTTCTGAATGTGCAATTCTCAACTAGATATTTCAGGTCATTTGAGAAATTGACACCCGTTCCCGTTCTCTCAAACAACGTATTCCGAACTACGAGAGTAGCTTCTCCATAAGCATATATTCCGACCAACCTAGTACTGAGATACTCCTCATTGTCGGCACCCATCAAACTGGTGATATTGCAGTCAGAAACAGTAAGAGTCTTTCCATCGCCACTAAAAGATATAGCAAATCTTCCTCCAGCGATATTTGAGTTTACAATCTCGCCAGATGACCTTGAAACATTGA
>JAFGAP010000252.1 GCA_016933635.1 Kosmotogaceae bacterium | reverse complement strand
AAGAATAATGCCGAAGTACAAGAAGAAGATAACTTCCTTGATGGACTACAGATCCTTTAAGAACGAGATTGAAGAGCTAGAAGAAGATCGGCAGGCACTACTAACGCTCTTGTTCTTTTCTGGGTGTAGAATCTCCGAAGCGTTAGCTCTCACAAGTGATGATATTTCATGCAATTTTGATTATGATACGATATACGTACAATTCTTCAGGCTGAAAGGTTCTAAACAAACAGACCCTACGCCATTACCAAGAGTTGACGCTTTGAAATGGATATGCTTTCAAGATGGGAAGCTGTTTGATTTCTGTAGAATGACAGCATATAGAACCGTGAAGAAAGCATTTCCTACTCTGTACCCACATTACTTTAGAATGAATCGTATAGTCAAGATCTCCGAACTATTCGGAGACCCAACTGTATATAGCACAATCGGAATATGTGCTCAATCAATCGATCATTACAGGGGAAAAGTCGATATTTCAAAAGTGGGAAAGGCACTCTGGGAAGAGATACAATAGTTTACGTGAGCCAAAGAGTTAATAACGAGCATGACTAAGATACTCTTGGCAGTGACAAGTCCTAAGACTTGTAGAGACCGCTATCTTTGGTCATGGTCTGACTTTTGAAGGCGGTCTCACACTCTCTTTTCTCATTTAACTCGCCAGTATTGCGAGCCAGTTTCTCTTGAAATAAAATCGCGTATGGTTCGCTTCATGCGATCGGAGAGCCAAGCCTGCGGATTGGTTAAGGTATCATTCCAAGAACTATATTTTCTCTGGATGCTCATATAGACAAGAGTAATTGTCTTGTTCTCTTTATCTATCGCAAATCGAGCTTTTGTTGCGTGGAATTCGCCGGTGTTGGGACTGTACCCAATCCACGTTATAATTTCGATTTGGGTTGGATGGCTCTCGCTCCAAAAACATGATGTGCCGTTCGCACTATCATGTACATTTGGATGATTAGGATCTGTGTGGTACTTCATGCGATAAACTCTCCGTCTCGAATATCTTTTCTATGGCGATACACAAAAGAGATTGGTTCAGAAATGACTTCTTTTCGCTGGTCGGACCAGTTTTGCCCAGATGAAAACTGGTGGTAGTCTTCACCATCGTAAGTTATTCGTGTTGCACCACCGCCCACCATAGAGATACTTGAATCTCTAAAAAGAAAAACGGATGCGGTAGTGAATTTTCCCAGAAATGCTTTCGCGTCGTTCTTATTCTTTATTATGTATTGCATTATGTT
>JAFGAP010000251.1 GCA_016933635.1 Kosmotogaceae bacterium | reverse complement strand
GAACCTGCGACCTCCTGTGCCCAAGACAGGCGCGCTTCCAACTGCGCTACTCCCCGCTCACGAATCTAAATATATCAGATTTTGAGGGTGTCGTCAATAGTACAGAGTCCAAGTTATGGACGAACGGGGATTAGCATCTTCATAATTCTCTCCCAGTAACTTGTCAAAGATCTAGGCTAACAATTAGACTGTGTCATGATCGTGAGGTTCAACATATCACAACATCAAGAGCCGTTTACAGGAAATGTAGTAGAATATTCTTGAGGTGGTTCTAATTGAATTCAATCGTTACATCGGATCTCGTGAAGAGATACGGTACATTTGAGGCTTTGAAGAGCGTTTCGCTTTCGATAGAAGAAGGCGATCTGTACTGCCTTCTGGGGCCGAACGGCGCCGGTAAATCAACCCTTATAAGAATCCTTACTGGATTAATGAAACAAACATCTGGTGAAGTGAATGTTGCCGGCCTTGATATGAAACGAGATGTCAAGAAGATTAGAGAGAAAGTCGGTCTCGTGTCGGAGCGAGTAATTCTTTATGACCGCCTAACTCCAGTCGAGAATCTCCTCTTCTTTGCTTCGATGTTGAGAATTGAGAAAAGGGTTGCACTGAAAAAGATAGAATCTCTTCTCGATAAGGTCGACATGATCGAGTGGAAAGACAAACCGGTAAGGGTTTTTTCGACAGGAATGAAGCAGAGAGTCAACTTTGTAAGGGCACTGCTGCACGAACCGTCGATTCTCTTCATGGACGAACCGACTCTCGGACTCGATCCCCATTCTACTAGGACTATAAGAAACATGGTAAGGGAAATAAATGATTCTGGAAGAACGATCGTACTAACCACCCATATCATGAGTGAAGCTGAGAGCATCGCAAAATCAATAGGAATAATGCATAAAGGCAAACTGATCACGACGGGGAAACTGGAGGAAATCCGCGCTTCTTTGAATAAAGACCGCCTTACTATCACTGTGAAAAACAGATCAGAGGTTCCAATTGAATCTATAGATGGCTATATGAGCGATAGCCGGCTAAACGGAGTTATGAGGATAGATTTCAGGCCAGGAACAACTATGGAAAGCGTTCTTCCCAAAATACTTCAGATGAAGCTCGAAGTGATAGATGTTGATCACATAAAGCCTTCTCTTGAAGATGTATTCGTCGAGCTCACCGGAGAGAAGTCATAGAGCAAGAAGACTCCATGGATCGATTTTCAAACCACCTTCAAGTCTTGACTTTTCTGCGGCCCAGCACATGAGGTGACTCTGAATCGAGGCTTTGAACGAAGTTGAAAGTTCCTCTGTTTCGCCTTTAAGGTATCTGACGAAATCTCTAGTAATCTCCATATCTCCACCGCCGTGCCTTGATCCGTCATGTGATATCTCATAAATCTTGGTCTTTCCTGAGAAGAGCCTCACCTCAACTCGGTCGCTCTCGAAGTCTCCGTAGATCTCTCCGTCGCCTCCGCTAATGAAGATCTTTCTTGTCTTTGAACTTGTGAAGGCATTCATGGAGAAAGATGCTTCCACGCCATTTTCGAACGAGACCAGAACGTTCTGGTAATCGGCGACGTTATTATCGCTTCTGAACACGCATTTGCCGTAATTGTCTGTACGGAGAACATCTCTTCTCTTCTCGAGCGACATATCATTTCCAATCGTATTCACTGGCCAGTAAGTATTGTCGGAAAGATACTGCGTGACCGCCGAATAAGGACAGATTTCCTTGAGGGGACAGTCTAGGCACCTTTCTGTAGATCTTTCGGGCGCGTTCTCTCTGCGGAAGTACTTGAGGCCACCGTGGGAAACTACTGAGAGTGCTTTGGAGGAAAGCAACCAGGATAGGATGTCCATATCGTGACAGCTCTTTGAAAGGATAGAAGGACCTGCAAGCTCCGATCTTCTCCAGTTTCCTCTCACGTAAGAATGGGCGAAGTGATAGTAACCGACCTGTTCTGTATACTCAATCGCAAGCACCTTTCCGATTGCGTCCGATTCAAGAAGCGACTTAATCATTTTAAAGAAGCCAGAGTATCTCAACACGTGGGCCAGAAAAAGCCTCGACGTGTCGGCGCCGGAGCTTATCAAATCCCTGATACCATCTATGTCGACAGAGACCGGTTTCTCGAGAAGGACTGAATAGCCCCTCCTGAGAGCTTCGATTGCAGGCTCGACATGCACCGTCTCAGGTGAGGCAACAATAACACCATCTGCAAACTTTGGTCGTGAAAGAAGCGATTTCCAGTCAGCGATGGCATTTTGAGGGATTATTGAGTGTTCCTTTGCAAATCTCCCCCTTCTGAACTCATCGGGCTCAGCCACGGCAACCACACGCGCGCCGTCTATTGAAAGGACAGCGTGACCATACGCGAAATAGCCTCTATTTCCAGCTCCTACCATTATTAGATCTACCAAGAGAATCGACCACCTTCATCTTCACTGAACCGATTCTATCACTCAATTCTTGTGGAGGAAGATGGTCAAATTTTCCATGATGTGATATAAAAGGAAAGATCAAAAATGAAAGGACGTGACGAGTTTGACAGACATAAAAAGAAACGACACCGAGATAGTAAGAGTCTCCAAGAGAGAATACAAAGGCCATGAATTCATTGATTTGAGGATTTATTATCAAGACGATGAAGGAGACTTCAAACCTACTAAGAAGGGAATCACAATCAACCCAAAACTCGTCGATGAACTTATCGACGCACTCAAAAAAGAAAAAGACTCTGCACCCGAGAAAGAATAACTTTCATGCTTTCGCCGATCACGTAAATCGTGACTGGCTTTCATGACGACTTTAGTCCTTTATAAGCTCTGGAAGTCGCCTATTGGAGCTCTATTAATAGTGCTTCTTAGTCTGAGCTGTTGGCTCCAAGAAAGGAACGAAAAGAAGAATAATAGACCAAACGGGATCTCACATCTAAGAACCGCTTTTCGCTAATCGTTGAACGGTGTAAGAAACCGAGAAAGAGCATATCCGAGACGTTCGCTTCGCTCACGAGAAGACGAGAGCGAAAATTGGAACTGGCCGGGTCCTGCGGCTGTCACATTTTTCGCGTCCTGCTTCGTAAGAACCAAGCCAAGATCCTGAACAGGAGCATTTCAGGATG
>JAFGAP010000250.1 GCA_016933635.1 Kosmotogaceae bacterium | reverse complement strand
TTAGGAGGCGTGTTGATACGTGCGTTCGGTATTAGGAGAATGTACACTATTGCCGGGATTTTGGGAATGGTGATTGCCGCCTCCTTTTCACTGCTCTTTGCTGCCATTCGTACGCGTGGGAGATTAATAAACCGGTAACTCTAATCCCGACTACTCTAGTATACTTTATCCATGAAGCAAAATAAGCAGGTGATTGGATGAAGGCATTTGAGAATATTAGACAGACTGGAATCGACATGTCTGAAGATCTAGAGGCCTATCTCGAAAAGGATCCGACAGTTTCCAGAAAGTGGCATGTTTTTCTCTTTTCGGCTGGGTTCCACGGTTTACTGTTGTACAGGATCTCCAGCCTTCTCCGGAATAGGGGTCTCGGGTTTTTCGCAAGAATTTTTCACTATTTCTCAAGAATTGTCTACTCTATGACATTCATCCTGCAGCCAGAATTGAAGGAGGAGTAGTCATCCATCATGGCTCAGGAGTCGTAATTGGTTCTACAGCTTCGGTAGGCAAAGGAACACTGATCTATCACGGCGTAACCCAGTTCAAAAAACGTCATGACGGGAAAGCGTCATACAGATGTTGGACAAAACGTAGTGCTTGGTGCAGGTGCTAAGATTCTCTTGCAACGGGTATTACCGCAAGAACCCACGCGACAACCGTAGAAAGGGGGAGAAATCGACATGAGACTGTTTGATATGATAGGCAATACACCACTTATGGAACTAAGATCTTTTGGCTATTCTGCAAAGATCTTTATGAAGATTGAAAAGAATAACCCTGGCGGCAGCATCAAGGACAGAGCCGTTCTTGGAATGATTCTTGACGCTGAAAGAAAAGGAAGCCTAAAAAAGGGAATGACTATTTTGGAGCCTACAAGTGGAAATACCGGCATCGCAATTGCAATGCTTGCCGCCACTAGGGGATATAGTGCTGTCCTCTTCATGCCAGAATCTGCGAGTATCGAGCGTGTAAAGATAATGGAAGCACTTGGTGCAAAAGTGATCATAACTCCTTCCGAAAAGGGGATTTCGGGTTCCTATGACGAGGCAAAGGCCTATTTGGAAAACAATGCGGACTCATTTATGCTCGATCAATTCAATAACCAGGCGAACCCGGGTTATCATTACCTTTCGACAGGTCCAGAGATATATTCTCAAGTTGGGGAAGATATCGACGCTTTCACGTGTGGTATGGGTACCGGAGGGACCGTTACCGGTGTCGGAAGGTTCCTTAAAGAGAAGAAACCGGACGTGAACGTTGCAGGAATCGAACCCGAAGGATCCCCCTTTATTTCAAAGGGAAGAAGCGGCAGTCATAAGATACAGGGAATCGGCCCCGGTTTCAAACCAGAAACGCTTGATCTTTCCTTGCTGGACGAAGTGATAACGGTTGAGGACGAAGAGGCGCTTTCAATAATGAAATGGCTGCACAGAAAGGAAGGACTACTTGTAGGAATATCGTCCGGAGCGAACGTTGCTGGAGCTTTGCAGCTTTCAAAAAAGGGATTCTTGCGAATTGCGACAGTCGCCCCGGACACTTACGAAAGATACTTAAGTGTACTCTGACGCTCTCTCATGGACAGTCATGAGTGTAATTTGCCACAAGATTGACAGGACCATCCATATTCACCACAATAACTTCACCGCATACAATCCCATAGGTCTCGTTTAAGTCCCAGCTTCTAAATGTGTACCCTTCGATTTTCGGAGCAGTAACCTCGACAGCTGTTCCTTCATCGTGCCAGCCTTCTCCAAGAATTTCTTCTTCATATCTCGCGGATGTGGTGATATTCAGATAGTACGAAGCAGAGAATTCTGCAAGAATCTTTCTCGAATCGTCCATCAAGACTTCTATTTGCGTTAAAGTCTCTCCATCATTCCAGCCTATGAACTCTAGCCTTACGTCATTACCAATTGGTTTTCTTATGTCGAATTCTTGGACCGGCTCAATTCTTACAACTAAACTTTCCCCTTTTTCGGAAACATAGGTTACCGGAATACTGAACTGTCCTTCATTAACAATCACCTTTGGCGAGGCAATCAATTCTCTTTTGGAGTCGATTTCTAGGATAACAGGAGGGATCTGTGTAGTAAATTCCCAAACTGGACCTATTACCGTGTCTTCACCATCTGACGCTTCAACTTTCCATAAGTAATGCGTTCCAGGCTCTAAGCTATCCGGCTTAAAACTTTTCTCTGATATACCCGAGGCAACAAGAACGGGCTCCGACGTTTTCCAAAGATATACGTCGTAAGTCAGTTCGTCATCATCCAGATCTTCACAAGACCATAAGAGTGAAGTACTTGTTGAAACATCGGTTTCCCCATCTTCAGGGAGTGGGTCTGTCGGTTCCGAAGGTTTCCTGTTTTCGTTAATGACAGTAAGCTGGAACTGGTCGGAGTTGGTTGCACCCTTTGTATCTACAACTCCAATCGTAATCTGGTATACCCCTTCGCTTTCATAATCGGAAGTGTAATCATAGCTCGTTCCCATTACTGCGCCAACGCCCGAAATCAGTTCAAATGAAAGAGCGTCACCTTCCGGATCATTTGAATATTCCAGAAGTTCTATCGAGAGACTCTCCCCTTCTTTAATATTCTGATCAGGCACGTCAAGTTGCGGAGCTTCATTCGAATTGAATACGGTTATAGAAAATGAAGCACTGTCACTTCCGCCTTTACCGTCGCTCACGCTAATTGTGACTTCATTCTCACCAAGATAGACTTCACTTGAGCTGAAAGTATAATTACTACCCTGAATTCCACCCACACCGCTAACGAGAGAGAAAGACAATGTGTCACCATCCGGGTCAG
>JAFGAP010000249.1 GCA_016933635.1 Kosmotogaceae bacterium | reverse complement strand
TGTCCAGCACCACCCCCACCACCATCTGGTTCAGATCCGGGCGATGATCCTTGGTGTGACCCTTTCGGCCAAAAAATTCTCCTCCCTTTCCTTCAAAGTAGATAGAGGTGGTATCAAAGAAGACCAGATCCAGCCCGGTGAAAAGGTCGCGGCGTTCAAGAAACATCCCCTCTTCGACAAGGTCTTTATTGCACCGTGGAGCAAAAGGGGTTGCATCTTTTTGATCTTCTATCTCTTCGCCAAGAAAACTCATCGCCCGATAGAGGTGGTGCAAAGAGATCCCTTCTACCCCTTTGATCAAGTAATCCCGGCGCCACCTGTTACAGGACCGCTCAGAGCCGGAAACGAAAAGCCTATGAAGCACGGTAAGGAAGATGGCTCTTTCCACATCAAATTCGAACTTCCTCTCTGAAAGAAGACCTTGGAGCACCTTTTTGATTGCGAGCTCCTCCCAAAGTCTCTCAAAGATCAAGGCCGGTCCGATCTTCCTGGCGGAAGCACTCGCATCGCTTTTCCCTGACAAGATAAGAAGAACTTCTTCCGAGAACCGCGACAGGGACTGTATCAGGGATCCGATGCTTCCTTTCGAATGGAGTTGATCTAAGCGGCCGACAGTGCAGAGGACACGCTGCGTGGTCTTGCCGCCATCTCGGCGATTTTCCACGATCTGAAGGTATTCGTAGCGACCAGACTTCTTAAGACGGGCAAACATGGGACCTCCTTCCAGGACATCCCGATTCTCCTGTCCAGAAACAGGCCTGTCAAGGAAAAACACCATATTCTGTGGCACCACATTTTGGAGATTTTCAAAGAACGATCCAATACTGGCGCGGGTTTCAGCGCCTAAGACCTTCGCAACTGTCAAAGAAAAGGTTGAGTGATCGACAAGTTTGAGTGCCTGAGAATGACCTTGCTCACGATCTCAATTGGGGTCACAGATCTTGACGCATAGGTCGCGCCGTGTCTCCGGAGATCATGCGGCCTCAAGCGGATTCCCGCAATCTCACCCGCCTTCTTCAGGACAATTCTCGCTGCTGGATATGAGATGCGGAAGATCTTTGCGTTTGGCTCGATGGCTTTCTGCCGAATATATTCCTCCAACCGATTGACCAGTTTCTGAGGAATAAAGGCAACCTCTTTCTGCCGACCACTCTTGGGGGCCTGGCGACCCGGTCATTAGGGAAGTCGCTACGCGGGGTCGCCCAATTTTTTCGCTTGTTTACAACTCGAAGTTTTAAGTGCTATAGTCCTTGGGGAAAACCGACCGACACCAAACGGTGGAGACAGAGGCGATTAAAGATTTTCTTTTTAGTTTCCATGTTTATGGATGCATCCTATTCAAACATGGAAAACCTTGGTAGATTCTTCCACTTGTTTGTTCTCAATATCGCAATAGGTGAAGTTTCCTCCTTTCTGTAAGGGTGATATCAAGGACAATTTTCTATCTATTCTAACTGTTCGGCATATTGGGTGACGAACAAAATGAAGGCCAAGCGAAAGATACTCCAAAAGATACTCGCAGGATCGAAGAATGTACAGTTTTCTCATGTGATCGGATTGGTGGAGGGTTTCGGATTCCGACTTTCTCGTACAGAGGGAAGTCATCACATTTTCGTGCATTCCGACATTCCGGAGCTTCTGAATCTCCAAGAGGTTAAAGGACAAGCGAAGCCTTACCAGATGCGCCAGTTCTTGAAGCTGGTGGAACGATACAGCCTGAAACTGAAGGAGGAGTGATGCGAGATTACCATATCAACATTTTCTATTCTGAAGAAGA
>JAFGAP010000248.1 GCA_016933635.1 Kosmotogaceae bacterium | reverse complement strand
AGAACCAAGAACCTAGACGCCTAGCATCGGAACTAAGAACCGTTCTTACCGAGGGACGTGTTCCTGGTCCGGGACAAGCAGCGAACGACGGCTCTTCGCAACGTCCAACATTCAGCGCAAAGCAGAACTAGTCCAGCGGCTCTTCCAGAGGTCGCTAAAGCGCTTGTTTTTGCACTTTCGATTATCTCAATTCAGAAGCTATTGTTCAGTCGCTCATCGGGGTCGTCGAAGCGGACCTTCGCCCGATCAAAAGACTCCGGATCGTACTCTCTTCCAAGCCAGTCAATTAGATCCTCACGATCGGGGTGGTTCTTGTCCTTCATCGCTTCAACAAGGTCCCGGTATCCCATTACCCCTCCCACATCTTCAGGCGGGCAAGCGCGTTCACCATCCGTGCATCTCGGGTACTTAACGCTTAAGTCTCTGTCGAGAACTTCTTCGAGCAGGATTTCGTGAACCCAGTTATCACCAAAGTCATAGAGGTACGTTGCCTTTCTGTTATAGATCGAGAGATACTCCGATATGCGGAGTTTCCGGCAGTCCAGGACCTCTTTGAATGCGTCTTCAGTCGGGAGCCCTATGTATAGGAGTTCTTCACTCTTTGGATCAACGACCTGAAATTCATGAAGATGATAATCGGACCAGCCAATAGCATCCTGAATGGCGATATGTAGATCCCAGAATGTATAGATATCGGGAACCTGTATTCGCCTCCAGATAATCGGAGTGATGTCCAGTAGCATAACTTTGAACTGGTATATCAGATGATAGCCCTTCTTCATTCTTTCACCTCGTCCGTAACGTAATGAACTATTATAGAACGCAGTCTTCGCATGTTTATTCTCATTTCGTGGGAATCTTGAAATCTTTGATAAGGCAATCGTTCTTGTTTGAATTATTCCATATTTGCAACGTGTTCTTACTCAGGGGCACTCTCTAATCGAGATCGAAATTTCGATGCTTTCGATTAAAATCTATTACAGGATGTCGAGACCCACCAGTTCTTTGTCAATGCCGAAGCACATTCTTCCATGCAGGAGGTGCGACAGTGAGATCCAAGTACTGGTTATTTATACTGGTGTCAATGATAGTTCTTCTTACCGGATGTCCATTCAGGAACAAACTCCCTGTTTGGGATACGATTCCAAACCTCATCAAGAGTATTGGTGAAACTGTCAGCTTTTCGTTGTCGACTTACTGCCATGACCCTGAAGGGAAACCTCTTACCTTCGGCATTGTGAGCGGTCCAGGTACATTGACATCGGACGTATATACCTGGACTCTTTCGGATCCTACTGGAGATGTTGCAGTTATCGTGAGTGCCAACGACGGAAATGATGAATCTACAGCTACCTTTGTGATTACTGTCAATACACCGCCAGCTACTCCCTCAAACCCATCTCCTTCTGACAACTCAGTTGATCAGAGCTTCCCTTATTTGACTCTTTCTTGGTCAGGAGGCGATCCAGATGGAGAAGAGGTCAAATACGATCTTTACTTTGGAACTTCGGCAAATCCTCCTTTGCATTCTGAAGACTTGACTTCGACCAGTTTCGACAAACCCTTTCTTCAAAGCTATACAACATATTATTGGAAAGTAGTTGCAAAGGACAAGGGTGGTTCAGTGTCCAGTCCGGTTTGGCAATTCAGGACTGCAACTTATACCCTTGTAAACGAGGACTTCGAATCGAGATCTCTTGGAATACCCGACCTTCCTTGGGCTACTTATTTGTCAAGTGGGGCAACGGGTGAAATAACCGCACGGGGGAAGCCTGGGCAAGCCCTGACTTTCGTTGATCTTGTCCAGTCGAATTATGCAAAGATCGCTAGATGTGATCTCAATCAGATTTCAGAAGGTCACGTCCAGTTCGATTTTCGGGTTTCTGCAAATGGATGCTTCGGTTTCAGGGAAGCTACCAACTCTTTGACTTATGTGTACATAGGAGATAGCGATTCCGGCTATGGCATATACTCTTACAATCCAGAGACCCATGTCTTCACAAAGATGATGCCGATATCTGCGGACACTTGGTACAACGTTACAATCTACTTCAATTTGAATACAGGCTTCTTCAGAGTCTACGTCGACAGAACCATAATGAGGACAGAATATTTTTCGGGGAGTTTCACTTTCACTTCCTTCGAGTTCACAGTATTCAGTGATTCCACGTGTAAATATGTCGATATCGACAATGTGATAATCGCTGTGTATGATTCAGGGTACTCTGCGTCTTCAATTGAGCTTTCAGATGAGGTCTCAAATGCATCTTCAGAGTCGCAGTGAATGAATTACGTTGTTTCGCTGTTCTTTTTGGCTTTAGTTCAATCATTTCGCGGGTATTCGTGTTATGTCCAGGTAATAGGCTGCAAGAAGCAAGAAGATGTATTCATTGTTTGCTGTCGCAAATTAGTTCTGGCCGAGCTTCTATCTTTTGTCTGGGTTCCATTCGATTGGCAGTCCGCGATGACTGGTTACGATAGAAGTGTGATCCCGTACAGATTACCAGCGTTATCGGTTGCTAATACGTTTAAAAGTGTGCGAGAACAGAGAGAGGGCGAAGTCGTTTTGTAGTCATAGATCGGACGGTTTTCACCCGGAAGAACATCTAGGGTTCCTTCCGTCGCGTGCCCGTTTCTTTTTTTGCGGCTTTGATCTTGTTGGAATCAACTTCTCCATTCGCACAGCATCTAGCAAATCTAACCTACAAACAGCAAGAGAAAATAACTCCTTGCTGCTGCTTTCCGAAACAGAAAGGCCTGCACTCTTTTGGGGCGTATGACTTCGGAAGCTTCTTCAAAGATTTTTTGGGAGCGTTTTTATGTATGGCTGCAAGGACTGGGTCATTCAAGAGGGTGCTTCTTTGAAGGCATGAAGCTCGAGAGGCGAGACATGTCTATATGCGTCCGATAAGCATCTGTACGTTTATCGGCACACACTCTCCAAAGTGCATATGTAATCCATCTCATTTCATTTAGAATCAATAGGTAATGTATGAAGCGTGCCTTGTTGCTTGAATATTCCCGCAAGTTCCTAATGGAGGTGGGAAAATGAAACGCCAGTATTCGTTGATCTTGCTTCTGCCGTTGATAGTTCTGCTTAGTGGATGTCCCTT
>JAFGAP010000247.1 GCA_016933635.1 Kosmotogaceae bacterium | reverse complement strand
GTTCTGATCCGTTTCCAATGTTCAACAGGAAAATGGTAGAACGAAAAGGTTTCTATTGATCCTTCTTTTACGAGTTCTGATGCCTTATGAAGTTTCATTTTGGACAGCTTCTCTGCTATCTGATCTTTTTTCTTAATGGCCTCTTCTCTATTCTCTTGAGCATGTATGGCTTTCAACATAGTAGCAACCTCTTTCACTTTTCCCCTGGGAACGAAGCTGAATACATTCCGATAGAAATGAACCACACAGCGCTGCCATTTCGCCTCAGGAAAGAATTCGGGAATTGACTCAACTAGACCAAGAGATTTGTCCGAGATGAAGAGTTTAACTTCATTTAAGCCCCGATTCTTCAAGTAACGCAAAAACCTTTGCCAGCTGTCCTTGTCCTCTTTGGTCCCCTCTGCTACACCAATTATTTCCCGGAAACCATCCTCATTCACGCCTATGGCCACCAGAACAGAGACATTGCGTACTTCTCCTCCCCAAGTACGTTTCATCCATATACCATCAAGATACACATAGGTATAGCGATTATGGATAGGAAGATTTCTCCACTTCTCGATCTCTTCATAGATTTTCTTATTAAGATTACTAATTGTTCCTGGTGAGACTTTCGTTCCCCAGAGAGCTTCGGTTATATCTTCTACTCTACGCACAGAGACTCCTGCCAGATACATTTCCACCATGGCTTCTTCAACGGATATCTCCCGCCGCTTATACCGTTCGATAATTGCCGTTTCAAAAGTGACTTTCTTCAGTTTGGGAACCTGTAATTTTACTTCACCGGCTTTAGTCAGTAAGGTTCGCTCATAATGACCTGCTCGATATCCCTGCCTATCTGTATTCCTTTCATGTCTTTGAGCATTGCATAATTGATCTGCTTCCGCCTCAAGCATGGCATTCAAGGTTTCTTCTACCGTATCTCTTACAAATTTCCCCAAATGATCTTTGACTTTATCTTCATTTATCTCGATAATCTTACCATCCATATAGTCCTCCTTCTGACTTTTATTTGTGTGGTAATAAATCGATCGTCAGATTGAGGACTTTTTCTTTATCGAAAAATGAATTTGCGCAAGATATTATACGTTATC
>JAFGAP010000246.1 GCA_016933635.1 Kosmotogaceae bacterium | reverse complement strand
GCGACCGTCTCTTCACGGAGTTCCCAGGCTTTGACGATCTCGTCTTCTCTCGCCTTCATAGCTTCGGCGATTCTTTCCTGAGCTTTTATTTCAGCCTCTTCCATGGCTCTTTGATATGTTTCGCGGGCTCTTTTTTCAGCTTGTTCTCTATCCCTGGTAGCGTCTTTGATAGTGGATTCACAAGCTTCATTCGCCTGCTGGACAACACGCATGTACGCTTCGCCAACCTGAATTTCGTTCTCACGGTAAATACGTGATACTTCCCGGGTAGCATCCATATACGCGGAATAAGCTTTCTGAGCCTGCCCCAGAACCTCGTCCAGGGGATTTCTGACAATCTGCTCTACCGCTGCCGGCGCCTCTTCGACTGCCTGTTCTTCTTTCGGTTCCGCTGTTTTTTTACCCTGCCCCTTCGGATTTACCACACGACACCTCCTTGTTATTCGGATTATTCTTTATTTGTTTTACTGAAGGTAAGTTGTTTTCTGTTGACTGCTTACGCTTTTTCTTTACTGTCTTTATTTGTTTCTTCTTCGGTCTTCGGCTCTTCTTCCTGAACCGATCTTCTTTGTTCGTACATTCTTGCCAGGAATTCCAGACGGGATTCTATTCTGTTCCTGGTATCATCCGGCTTTGATTCACTGCCGCTCACGGGACCGGTTATCGGGGTTTTTGGTTCAGGTTTGGGTTTTTCTTCTTTGACCGGTTTTTCCTCAGCCTTAACTTCTGCCGGTTTGCTCTTAGGCGGCTCAGGCAGTTTGATTTCTTCTGCTTCTTCTAATTCTTCCGCTTCCTTGCCATTCAGTGAAATATCAAACGCTTTTAGAGAAGTATCTGTTGAATTTTTAGAGAATTTCTCCATCGCCTCGGCTTTGGTAATTGCTTCCTCGAATGACTTGACCGAAGCCGCAGCGGCTTCTTTTGCCAGTCTCGTCGTTTCTTCGGTAACCTTTTGCGCCGCTTTAATGGTAATTTCGGCTGTCTTCCTCGATTCCCTCGTTAAAGCGTCTGCTGTCTCTTTCGTCGCTTTTTCAGATGCTCTGGTAGCGGCTTCGAGAGCTTTGGTTGACCGTTCAGCAGTTTCCCTTGCCACCCGGCTGATTTCTTCAGCCCGGCTAATCGCTTCATGAGACGTCATGACCGTCGTCTCGATAGCTTTTCTGGCTGATGCGGTAGCGGCATCGACCGCTGCCTTGGCTGACCTCGAAAGTTCTTCGGCTGTTTCCCTGACCGATTTCACAGTGGATTCCGCCCGTTCGATAGCCGTCTCAAAAGACACCTTAAGAGTTTCCGCTATCTCTTTTGCCTGGGTGCTGGTCTCTTCTGCTCTCTCAATCGCCTCGCGGGTAGCTGCGACAAGCGCGTCGACCGCATCCCTGGCAGCTTTGGATGATGACTCGGT
>JAFGAP010000245.1 GCA_016933635.1 Kosmotogaceae bacterium | reverse complement strand
GTTATGATTTTCCTAATATTTGGGACATTGTTCAGGATACCTCTTCCCGAAGGAATAATCATGAACATCGTCAGGGGGTGAATGAATGGAAGCAATATTTGCAGCCTTAAGCCCTGACGTTATCTTTCCCGTCCTACTTGCGATGACGTTTGGGATTTTCGTAGGTGGTCTACCTGGACTTACGGCAACGATGGCGGTTGCCCTCATTATTCCGATAAGCTACTACATGACACCGCTTGCAGGTCTGGGAATGGTTCTCGGTGTTTCGTTCACTTCAATCTTTTCAGGAGACATCCCCGCAACATTTTTGAGGATCCCAGGTACACCGGCCTCCGGCGCTGCAGTTCTCGACGGGTTTGAGCTCTCCAAAAAAGGAAAGGGGTCATTGGCGCTCACGCTTGATCTCTTTTGCTCGGCAATCGGTGGATTGATTGGAATACTTCTGTTGATTCTGATTGCTCCCCCCCTTGCAAATTTTGCTCTCCAGTTCACCAACTTCGAGTACTTCTGGTTAGGATTGTTCGGACTCAGCATGAGCGCCGTTCTCAGCAAAGGCAATATGATGAAAGGACTCACTTCGGCAGTGCTTGGTCTGGTCATATCTACTATTGGAATTGATGTGACCACGGGTTTCCCAAGGTACACTTTTGGAAACATTGAGTTGATGGATGGTCTTGGTTTTATTCCTGTTATGATCGGGCTCTTCGGAATTTCCGAAGTCTTGAAGAGGGTTCAACAGGGATCTTCCAAGCTTCAGCTGCCTCCGATAACGGAAAAAGTCAAGATCTCTCCATTAGAAGCTCTAGGAATAATCTGGAAGAATAAATGGACAGTAATTAAGTCTGCATTTGTCGGTACTTTTGTGGGAGCTCTTCCCGGAGCCGGTGCAGATATTGCGGCCTGGGTTGCATACGGAGTCGAGAAAAAAACCTCAAGAAATAGTGAAGACTTTGGAAAGGGAAACATCAGAGGCGTAATTGCGCCAACAAGCGCGAATAACGCCGCGCTCGGTGGTACATGGATTCCGGCTCTTGTATTTGGCGTTCCCGGAGATACAATCACGGCAATAGTCCTTGGCGCAATGTTGATGTACGGCCTGAAACCCGGTCCACTTATATTTACCGAAACTCCAGAGCTTGTCAATGGTATCTTCAGCATTGCAGTAATTGCAAACATACTACTGATTCCTATCGGTTATCTTGGAATCAAAGCATTCTCCTTAGTCCTGAAAATGAAGACCAGTGTTGTGCTAACCGCGGTAGTCTTGTTTTCTATGATTGGCTCTTTTGCAATCAGGAACAGTTATTTTGACATCTATGTGATGCTCATATTCGGGTTAATAGGATTCCTTTTTGAGAGACTCGCCATACCGCTTGCCCCAATGATACTTGGTCTCATTCTTGGGCCAATGGTTGAAGACAATCTTAGGGTCGGCCTCATAAAGACCGGAGGCGGCATGGGTGAGTTCTTCACGAGACCGATATCTCTCGTGTTGTTCATACTAATAGTCTTGGTCTTCCTGGGAGGACCGGTATTCAATCTCTTAAAGAAAGGCTTTACAAAGAACAAGAAGGAAGAATAAATGTCCCAATAGGAACAAAGCGATGCCAGAAGGCATCGCTTTTTTTCGTCCTTATTGAGCGGCAGGAATATTTCGAAGGAAATCAATCCCCGAATTCTTGCCTCAAAAGGTATTTGGAGAGTGTCTTACTCATAATTCCTAAATTATGGATGAAGAGGGTTCTTTGGTTATTTAAGAGAAGATAGAACAAGAATGAAACATCCGAGGCCATACTTATATATATTCAGAATAGGAACCAAGATTTTTCAGTTCTTTGTTACAGAAGCCTTCCACTTTCGACTGCGGTTCCCATTTCAAAATCCTAAACAAACTTCTCTGGATTCGAAACCACTTAAGCGGAAGATCCATATTGTTAAAAAGAGTTATCAATTTCCAAACATCAATTCCTAATCCTAATCGTGCCAGAGCGAAAGATAGTCTTCTGATTTTTCCCTCAGTTCTTAGGATTTTGTCGCCCATAATATTGTTTAAGGGAGTTGATTCGATAATCAATATTAACTTGAATTCTCCAATTTAGAATGACAATTCGAGCTCAGAGTATCCACTACTGAATGCGCCTGGAAGCCCCTTCAGAAGACACTGCTTGATAATTCCGTTTCAAAGGGATTTGCTTGATTATCTCATCTCTTATTCCATCTTCCGGAGCCTCATAACCCCAGAACAATTCCTTGCCGCTTAAGAAGATACTCTTGATGACCCATACCTTTCTTTGATCCCTGGTTCTTCAATCTCATGTGAATTGAGAAGCACAAGGTCTCCAAATCCCCTCGCAACATTCATTACTCTGTGTGCTTCAATATCGCTTTTCGAGCAAAAAGCGTTGTAGAAGAGATCTATTACAATCTTACCTTCAACGGGTCTGTAACGGTAATTACTAATCATCTGACGGGGAAAAGCCATATCCTCTGAAAATGGCAGAATCATAAGCCTTTGGTCACCGTTTCTAGAAACCTAACGTAATCCAAACTTTTCGAAAAAGCTCTCCGGAAGAAACCAATCTGGATCACTGTATCCAAATGAGACAACCCCTTCCTTTCTGGAGTGTTTTGCAATCTCAATTGCACGGAACATCATCATCGTTCCAAGACCCTTCTTTTGATAATCCCATAAAACAAAGAGGCAAGCAATAACATACAAATCCCTTCCCAAGGGTCCCCATGGTGACACTTCTATGGGAAACACACTTAGGAGGCCGGCTCTATCATTATCGACATAACCCACAAGTGAGATCAATACTTCTTTCCATTTTCGCCTAAACCATCTTCTTCTCCTGAGAACTGAATCTTCAATTTCGCCACCAATCTCATGACCACAACTCTCTAGAAAATCGAAATCTTCATCTTGCGTTTTTCTAATCTCGACGCTTTTCACTAATGTCACCCCTGAGGTAATTATGTTGCAAGAGATGGAATGCAGATTGCCATCGAAAAACTTCTGTCCTGAAACTAGAGAAAAGCATTGTGTGAGAAACAAGAAGTGAAAGGTACCGTTATTTCGTACTTATTTGACCGTTCTGAGACATCCACAGTTGAGAAAGCTGCTATCTAATTCTTGGTCAAAGAAGAAAAGGGTTCTTTGTATGCTCAATCCGATTGAAATCAAGTCCCTCTGATACAAGATCACTTAACTTTGTGAAAACGTACTCATCTAACATTCCGCTCTTTTCCTGCCGGGCAGTTATATCGAGAGAAGAATCGATTGACATACTTTTTCTGTATGGTCTATCTTCTGTCAAAGCAACAAAGACATCTGCCATCATTATGATCCTTGATTCCAGATCGAGTTCCGTTCCACTTTTGCCCCAGGGGTATCCGCTTACGTCGAGTCTTTCGTGATGGTTTATTGCCCACTGAAGAAGCGTGTGCTTTTCCAAAGCTTCTCTTCCCCCAGCTATCAAATAGGAATCGAATATATGCCTTTGCATTATGAAAGTCTCTTCTTTAGTGAGTTTTCCCAGTTTTTCCAGAATTGAAATCGGTGTCGCCATCTTTCCAAGGTCATGTACCTTTGCCACAAAAAACCTCTGTAGATCTTTCTTCCCCAAGATGAGATCTCTCTGCTAGAAGTTTCGAAAGAT
>JAFGAP010000244.1 GCA_016933635.1 Kosmotogaceae bacterium | reverse complement strand
TCCCCATTCGTAGACGTCTTCGGGGATGTTGTAACCCTTGATCAGATCATCGATGGGTTGGAGAACACTGACGAAAGAGCTTATCATACCGTGTCCGTAAGTAATCTGGAAAGTGTCTGGTGGATTTCCGGCCATGATCATTGTCTTGATCTGCGCTCGGAGAATACCGCCACCGCCTCCGGCTACCGGGTTCTGAACAATAGAATACTCAGGGTGCTCATCGATGAATACTTCGAAGAGTGCATCAATTGCCTCTTTCTCTCCACCGGCAGTCCACCAGTGGTAAACAACCAGCTCGTTTGCAGAGCTGCCGAGAGTTGTTGCCCCGGCAAAGAGCAAACACAGTACCGTCAAGAGCACTACTCCACGTTTCAACTGTCATCACCTCTCTTCAAATTCGGGCTATAAGACGCCCGTTTCTATGTCAAGATACTTTCTCAAAGCCATTAACGCTCCCCCGAAGATGGGCCCCTCTCTGTCGTCGAGAGCGGATTTAATAATCTCCATAGAGGATTGATCGAAGAGAGCAATGCTTTTCAGCTTCGCTCTCAAAGACGGCAGCACCCTGTCCCAGTACTGTTCAAGTGCGCCGCTGATGACCACCAGATTGGGGTCTAGACCGTTTACTATATTCATGAGGCCGACCGAGAACAGCTCAATATAATCCTCCAGCCGATTTTCGCGGACGAAGCCGTCCAGCTCTCTCGAGCCGACCATCGTCAGCCAGCAGCCTCTTCTTCCGCACGAGCATTCCGGGCCATTGGGATCTATTGACATGTGGCCGAACTCGCCCGCAATGTGATTGCTTCCCACGTAGAGACTTCCATTGATGTAAAGACCGACACCAACACCTTCCTTCACTAAAACATAGACAATGTTGGAAAAGCTGTCGGGAATGTCCTTGTTCAGTGCAACTTCGGCAAGTACCCCCAGTTTGGCATCGTTGTTTATCGAAACTCCGCAAACAATACCGTTCAGCCCGAGCCGTTCTTCAACAAGTTTTGCGAGAGGGAGATCGGTCCAATGGAGCAAGGGAACGTTTATAGCAGTTCTGAGATCACTTCTAACGAGTCCGGGAACGGAGATTACCACCGAGACAGGTGATTCTTTCTCCGCTCCGCAGAAATCTGAAAGACAGTCCACCAGTTCGGAGGCGAATCTCTCGGGACTCTCTGATGTCGTTATCTCACACTTGTCAGTCATCTTCATCGAAAGATCTACCTTTGCTACGATCGTTGTCGCAAGTCCAACATCTACGGAAATGACGAAGGCCTTCTCGGGATTGAATGAAAGAAGCTCCTGCCTCTTGCCCAGCCCCGAAGAGGTCTTACCCGTCTTCACAACGTAGTTTTCGCTCATTAGTAGTCCCACAAGCTTGCTCACAGTCGGTTTGCTTATCCCGGTCAATTTCGCGATACTTGTTCTCGATACCGGCTGGTATCTAAACACTACATCTATGATTGTCTTCAAATTCCTCTCTCTGAGTTCGGAAGGAACTCCTGCTGATCTTCTCTCAGTAAATGACAATGAATGCCCCTCCATATTAGTTAGTTTCTGAACCTAAATTATTCTAGCAAACTCTATGGTCTTTTCGAAAATGCTCTTTTGGGTAGAATAGATTAAACATCGGGCAATAAAGGAAGTTCATCGGGTGGGATCGCATCTCAGTAAGTCTATTGAGGAATAAGATACTATAAGAGAGGAAGCTGAAACTGAGTTCAGGAGTTTAGAAAGCCGTATAAGGCCGAGATAATCGATAAGAGAACCACTCATGATAAAGGAAATTCGGAGATGAAGCTTCAAATTAGTTAGAACAATTCCGATTTTATCTGTACAGAGAAAGGGCAGATCATCTGGAAGCGAGCGAAACTTTCTCAGAATAATGAAGAGCAACTGTTCGTAACAAATCCAGGAGGGCCGTTGTCTTTTCGTTTTTGGAATACTATTAGATTATTTCTCCCAGAATATCATTGCAGTGCTGAAGCCTAGCCCTTACGTAATAAGTATGACTTGATCGCCCTCGCCGAGCGTTTGCCGGCTCCCATCGCTTCAATTACAGTTGCAGAGCCCGTAACGATATCTCCACCGGCGTAGATGCCTTCGTCAACTTTGCCGCTTGCTTGATCGGCATCGATGCTGCCCCACTTGTTCAGCCTTACCGCCTGGAAACCGGCCTTCAAAATTGCATTTGGAGTCTGACCGATTGCTTCGATGACCATATCCACTTCCATGATAAATTCCGATCCTTCAATCTGTATCGGTCTTCTTCTTCCCGAATCGTCGGGCTCTCCAAGAGTCATCTTCACGCACTTCATCCCGGTGACGTTGTTGTTTATATCCCCTATATACTCAACGGGAAGGGTCAGCCAGTGGAATAAGATTCCCTCTTCTACGGCATGGTGATACTCCTCTATTCTCGCAGGCATCTCTTCTTCGCTTCTCCTGTAGACCACATGGACCTCTTTGGCTCCGAGCCTCTTCGCCGTTCTTGCAGCGTCCATCGTCACATTCCCGGCTCCAATCACGGCCACCCTGTCCTTTATCTTTACTGGCGTGTCGTACCTTGGAAAGAGATAGGCCTTCATTAGGTTTGTCCTCGTGAGATATTCCGAAGAGGAGAATATGTTGTTGAGATTAGATCCCGGTATTCCCATGAATCTCGGGGCACCTGCGCCGATACCTATGAAGACAGCATCATATTCGTTCTTGATTTCTTCGAATGGAATCGTTCGGCCGACGATCTGATTAAAACGGAATTCAACTCCGAGGCTCTTCACGAATTCGACTTCCTTTGCAACGATCTCTTTGGGAAGCCTGAATTCGGGGATACCATAGACAAGCACACCTCCCGCCGTATGGAAGGCTTCGAAGACTGTAACCGAAAAACCCTCTTTCGCCAGATCGGCAGCGGCCGTCAGTCCGGCCGGACCTGCACCGATTACTGCAACTCTCTTGTTTACGGAAGGCTTTACGGCAGTCTCTAGAGACACATTCTGGTCGGCGACGAATCTCTCCAGTCTCCCTATCGCAACGGGCTCGCTGCCTGGAATCTTTCCCACCACGCAGGCCAGTTCACACTGTTTCTCCTGAGGACAGACTCTTCCACAGATGGCCGGAAGGTTGTTCGCATCTTTCAAAATCCTCGTACTCTTCTCTATGTCACCCTCTTTAAGGGCCTTGATGAAACCGGGAATATCTATTCCAACGGGGCAGCCGCTCACACAGGGTTTGTGTCTGCACTGGAGACATCTATTTGCCTCAGCGATTGCCTCTTCCTTAGTATATCCGAGGGCAACCTCCTCGAAGCTATTGACTCTCTCCGAAGGGTCGAGTTCTCTCATTCTTACTTTTGATTTCTCAGGCATTCTTTTCACCGAATTCACGTATGTATTTCTCAAGAGCAAGCCGTTCCTCTTCCCTGTACTGATACTGCCTCTTAATCAGCTCGTCCCAGTTGACCAATCTGCCGTCAAACTCCGGCCCGTGAACACAGGCGAACTTCATCACGCCTCCAACCTCGGCCCTGCAGGCGCCGCACATTCCCGTGCCATCAACCATTATCGGATTGAGAGATACCCAGCAAGGTATGTCATTCTGGGAAGCGAGAAGAGAGACGAACTTCATCATTACCATCGGACCGATTGCCCATATCGTGACCGGTGAATAGTCTGCTATTACTTCTTTGAGGGGGTTGGTCACGGTTCCCTTGATTCCGGCAGAGCCGTCATCTGTAGAGAGGTAAAGCCTGTCAAGAAAGGGACTGAACTCGTCGACCATGATCAGATGATCTTTGTTAGCCGCACCCAGTATACCGATTACCTCGTTTCCGGCAGCTTTGAGAGCCCTTGCAACGGGAAACAAAGGAGCTATTCCCACTCCTCCACCAACAACACAGACCGTTCCAAGTTTCTCGATCTCGCTTGGATTTCCGAGAGGGCCAACTATATCGCTTACGGATTCTCCCTCGTTCATTGCACAAAGTTTATAGGTGCTCTTCCCAACGGCCTTCACTATTACCCTTACCCTGTCTTTTTCTGCCGATGCTATCGTGAGAGGAATCCTCTCACCAAACTCATCTATCCTTATTATCAAGAACTGACCGGGTTTTGCGTATCTGTAGATATCTGGATGAGAAAGCCAGATATCGTACGTATCGGGAGCGATTCTTTTCTTTGAGAGAACTGCGTACATTCAATCACCTCATTTTAATGATAGCAGAATCCTGATCACAATATAGAAGTTATTAAACCTAACTACATCTCTGAAGCGAGGAGATCCCGTAAATGAACTACCAGCTCTCCTTCACTTAGAAAATGTCAGCGCAATATCATGTTAGAATCATTTAAAGTAGTAAGAAGTTTTACAGTCTTGTCTCTTCGATCAAACTCTTTTTTCTCAATACAGCGCATTCTCTAATTCTGAGCCGGGATTGTACTTCAAAACTTATTCACTAGATTGCCGAGAACCTATTTGGAAGCCGACCCAACGATGTCCGCTTCTCGGGACCATCGATACAGGAGGAGAATATGGAAAAAGATCCAAAGAAGGAAGGCAAACTCACTACTGAAGCAGGAGCTCCAGTAGTAGACAATCAGAATTCAATGACTGCCGGTCCCCGCGGACCGATGTTGCTTCAGGACGTCTGGTATCTCGAAAAACTCGCCCACTTCGACAGAGAAGTAATACCCGAACGGAGAATGCATGCAAAGGGCTCCGGTGCCTTCGGGACATTCACGGTAACCCACGACATAACGAAGTACACGAAAGCAAAGCTCTTCTCGGAAATTGGCAAGAAGACGGACATGTTTGTGAGGTTCTCCACGGTTGCAGGGGAGAGAGGCGCCGCCGATGCTGAGAGGGACATCAGAGGTTTCGCGATGAAGTTCTATACGGATGAAGGAAACTGGGATCTCGTCGGCAACAACACACCAGTCTTTTTCCTTAGAGACCCTCTGAAATTCCCCGATCTGAACCACGCGATCAAGAGAGATCCCAAAACGAACATGAGAAGTGCGAAGAACAACTGGGATTTCTGGACATCACTTCCAGAAGCGCTTCATCAGGTCACCATTACGATGAGTGACAGGGGAATACCTTACTCCTACAGACACATGAATGGTTATGGTAGCCATACCTTCAGCATGATAAACGCCGAAAATGAAAGAGTCTGGGTGAAGTTCCACTTCAAGACACAGCAGGGTATCAAGAATCTAACCGATGCCGAAGCCGAGGCAATAATCGCAAAGGACCGTGAAAGTCACCAGCGCGATCTATTCGACAGCATCGAGAGGGGTGACTTCCCCAGATGGACCATGTTCATTCAGGTAATGACTCTTGAACAGGCAGAAAAGATGCCCTACAATCCCTTCGATCTTACAAAGGTTTGGTACAAGGGAGAGTTCCCGTTGATAGAGGTTGGTTACTTCGAGCTGAACAAGAATCCCGAGAACTATTATCTCGACGTCGAACAGGCCGCGTTCAATCCGGCGCATATCGTTCCTGGCATAGGCTTCTCACCGGATAAGATGCTGCAGGGAAGGCTATTCTCCTACGGCGACGCCCAGCGATATCGACTGGGAGTCAATCACGATCAGATTCCCGTAAACAGACCACGATGCCCTTACAACAGCTATCACCGGGACGGTCAAATGAGGGTGGACGACAATGCCGGAAGCACTCTGGGTTATGAGCCCAACAGCTATGGCGCCTGGGTCGAACAGCCCGAATTCAAGGAACCGCCTCTGAAGCTTTCCGGTGCGGCCGACAACTGGAATTTCAGAGAGGACGACGATGATTACTACACTCAGCCAGGTAAGCTTTTTAACCTGATGACTCCCGAACAGCAGCAGATACTCTTTGAAAACACGGCAAGAAACATGGACGACGCTCCTAAGGAAATAAAGATAAGACACATCGGAAACTGTCTCAAGGCCGACCCAGCTTATGGAGCAGGTATAGCGAAGGCGCTCGGTATCTCTCTAAATGAAGTAGAGCAATAAGCAACGGATTTGGTTATATGAGAGGCAACTCGTGAAACTGAAAAGGATTCTGCTCTTAATTGCAGGATCTCTGTTCCTCTTTCTTGGAATAACGGGAATAATTCTTCCTTTGCTGCCAACAACACCCTTTTTGCTGTTGGCGGCATTTTGCTATTTGAGGAGCTCTAAAAAGCTATATAGATGGCTGATCTGTCACAAGCTCTTCGGCGCATATATCTACAGCTATCTCCATTTTCGCGCCGTGAGGAGGATAGCGAGGAACCTTGCGCTTCTATTGCTTTGGTCTACTCTTACTTTGACAATGATACTGATATCCAATACTGCCGTCACACTTATCCTCATCGGAGTTGGCTTAGCCGTATCCATTCATCTGTTGAAATTGAAGATACTGACGGGCGAAATGCTTGAAGAAGTTAGAGAGGGCCTAAAGAATCCAGAGATTGTCGACAAGTACCCCGACTCAAATGACTGAGGCAACTCCAAAACGCCGGTGTTTTCTCATATTTGAAAGGCCTTCGAGAGATTTGAAGACTTTTCAGGTCTTCAAGATGGGGCAGGCATATACTGCCTAATCTATTTCCAGATAACAAGGGTCTTTCAAATCAGCATTACTCTCCGGAATCACGAATCTCTTCGAGAGTTCTACCGGTCTTTACGGAATCCGGTTCGGTGGCTGTCGGATTTCTCCGCGCATCGGCCTCTTCGTCATTCATCTTCACGAGAAGCCATCTGGCTTTGCCGCCTTTGCCGGTTCTTATGAGAGCATAGCCGCCTCTCAGTTTACGACCCTCCAACCATATCGTAATATGCCCGTCCTCTATCTGTTTTGAAAGAGGATTCGATTCCGGATCTTCCTTAAGATTTCTGTAGCTTCCCCGGTCCCATAGAAGGACGGTGCCGCCTCCATACTCTCCTTCGGGGATATTTCCTTCGAAATCGCCGTACTCCAGGGGATGGTCTTCCGTTGGGACGGCCAGTCTCTTTTCAGACGGATCCGTCGATGGACCTTTTGGAACGGCCCACGACTTGAGAACTCCATCGACTTCTATTCGAAAATCGTAGTGAAGCCTTGAAGCCGCGTGCTTCTGAATTACGAATACCGGCCTCTCGCCCGTCCATGCGAGTGAGGCTTCTCTTCCATCCGGCTCCGATGTCTTGCTGAAATCTCTCTTTCCTACATACTTATCTAATTTCCCTTCTCTGTCGCCCATAGCTCACCTCCCGATCTGTCAACATTCCTGAAAGCTCCTGCACAAAACAAATAGACAGAGGATAATCGGTCTGATCATACCGGCCGGAAATCAGGGACCCTCGTAAGGTCGAATTTCAGACAACTCACGCACCGAAGAATTCAGGCCGGTACCTATACTCATGGGACAAGATCTTTGATCTTCCCGTCGTCTTTCATCTTTCTGGCGAGATAGATGAACGGCGTATCTAGAACGGCAACAACCCATTTTAAAATATAAGTGGACCAGAATATCTGCCACCAGACACCTGCCGAAAAGACTCCCGCAAAGGCTATGACAGTGAAGACAGCCGTATCTATCAATTGCGAGATCATGGTACTAGCGTTGTTCCTTATCCAGATGTGCCGTTTCTCGGGGAACCTCTTCTTCCAGAAGTCGTATGCCCAAACGTCGTGCAGCTGAGAACACCAGTATGCGGCAAGGCTCGCAAGAGCGATACGGGGAAGGAGACCAAATACCACAGAAAGGTGTTCTTGAGAAAAGTCTGAAGGATGGGGCTCGAAGGCGAGCGCAATCTGCATTATCACAGTAACAGATATCAGAGAGAAGAAACCGATGTAAACGGCCTTCTTGGCCTCTTTCTTTCCGTGGTTTTCCGACAGAATGTCTGTAGCCAGAAAAGACGTCGCATATACGATATTGCCCAGCGTGGCAGCCATCCAGAAGAGAGAGACGGTCTTGATAACCTGAACGTTAGCTATTATCGCGACAATGGCTACCCATACGTAAAGGCCCGTCTTTCCCCACCATCTGTATGCTACGGTAATCAAACCGAAGTTCACTACCAGCATTACAAACCAGAGAATCTCATTCATCTATATCTCCTTCTTCTCATGATCTTGGAAACCTAGAAGTTCCCTTTCGCATTGTATCGTACAAAAGCCCTTCGAACCACTCCTGGATGTTTCGTTTGATCTCAGAACGAGCATACGAAATTACATTTGATAATAGAAGGAAAAAACAATCAGAAGCGGAAAGAGGTCACACGACTATGCCGGCCGGAACGGGGCGTTAAGAAAACACCGTTACCATGAGAATTTCGCGCTTTCCAGTGTACTTCTGCTTACAGTCTCTACAGCGGTTTCGGATGAGGATTCAATCGCGGTTGGCAAGATTCGTTGATCTCGGTTCGTCGGAGATCTCCTCGATCTCTTCAAGTTTTTCGTTTACCTCGGCAAGTGTTTCTATCTCCCTGACTTTTGGGAGCAGCCTGCTTTCGAAAGAGCCCACCCCATCATTGTAGGCCCTCACGGCGTTTTTGAGATGGCCCTGTAATCTGCTGTAATGGGAAAAAAAGACCCCAAATCTTTCATAAAGCTCCTTAGATGCTTGAACGAGACGCTCGGCATTTTCTGTAAGACTGTACTGCTGCCATCCATATGCGACGGACTTGAGCAACGCAACGAGATTTACAGGAGAGGCGATCAAAACTTTTCTTGAAACGGCATATTCGAAAAGTTCAGGGTCTGCGAGAAAAGCGGCGTTGATTGCCGACTCAAGAGGAACGAACATGACAACAAAATCGGCCGTTCTACTGAAGGCTTCCGAGTATTTCTTACCGGCAAGCCTGTTGACGGTATCGCGGACATTCTTCGCGTAGTTTCCCATGAGATGCTTTCTAAGAGATTCGTCGTCTTCTTCCAGCGCGGTCAAATAACTGTCCAGCGGCACTTTGGCATCAACGGGAATGAAGGCATTATTGGGCAGCTTCACTATCATGTCCGGTCTACCGTTATCGATAGACTCCTGTTCCACAAAGTCAACATGTTCGGTCATCCCGCTGAGCTCAACAATGCGGCGAAGCTCTATCTCGCCCCAACGGCCGCGTGTCGATCTGTTCCTCAAGGCGCTTTTGAGATCCGTTACGCCCTGTCTGAGGTCGGTGTTGGCTTCGGAAAGCATCTTCAACTGCTCTTCAAGAGCTTTATAAGCACCTTCCCTTTTCGATTCAAGATCTTTTACATTTTTCTCGAGCTTTTCAAGATTATCTCTTACCGGGCTGACAAGGCTCTCGAAATCCTTTTTCTGGCTTCCCCAGTCTTCTTTCTGGAGTTTCAGAAGGCCAGAGAACTTGTCGTTTGCCTGTCGAATGAAGTTTTCAGTACTGGAATTCAAAACGTCCGAGGAAATAGCCTTGAAAGTCTCTTCAAGTTCCTCCTTGGCAGAAGTCAACCACTCGAGCTTCTCATCTCTATCCGAGACATCCCTTTCGAGATCCTTAAGGCTGAGCTGTAGCTCCTGGTTCTTCTTGATGCTCCGGGATAATCTTCTAACTGATGCAATCGCGAAGAGAAAGGCGATCAGTGTAACTGTCGACAGAATTATCAGGGCGATAAGCATACCTAACCCTCCATCCGTAACGAGACGGTCTATCCGCCATCAAATAAAAATCGTACAAAGCAAATAAACGAATGAATACCTAAATATTATAACAATTCATTTCGCTGCCGTCAAAACAGGCTATAAAGCTTGAAAGAGATGTAAGCGGGAAATCATTCCTGTTTCTTCCTCTTCTCCAGAGGTTAAACGCCGATCACATGGATAAAGCAAATCAGTAAATCAATCAAGAGACGAGTCTTCTTGCCAGTTCCACTGCTGCCGAGCTGTCAGGAGAATAGCCGTCTGCCCCGATCTCATCGGCATAGGTCTGGCTGACAGGAGCCCCGCCTATCAAGACCTTCACATCGTCACGAATTCCTTCCTTCTTAAGTTCTTCGATCACTCTGGGCATATTCAACATGGTGGTTGTCAATAGGGCTGAAATAACAAGAATATCGGGCTTCGCTCCTTTGGCTGCCTCAACGAACTCCTCGGGCTTCACATCGACGCCTAGATCGATTATCTCGAAGCCCGCTCCCTTGAGCATCATGCAGACGAGGTTCTTTCCAATATCATGGAGATCTCCTTCTATGGTACCGGCGACTACCTTCCCGATCTTCTTGACCCCTCCGCTTACAAGAAGCGGCTCTATAAGGTCCATACACTGGTTCATCGCTTTGGCGGCAACAAGGACCTCGGGAACGAAATACTCGCCCTCCCTGAAGAGCTTCCCAACTTCGTCCATTCCCGGGATAAGCGCACCATCAAGGATTTCCTTCGCGCTGAGTCCTTCCGCAAGAGCCTCTTCAGTGGCTACCTTTGCCTCTGCCGGCATTGTCTCGATTATCGCGTTCCTTATCTTCTCCAGACTTTCCATCTTCAACCTCCCGTACAGTTTTCTATCTTCAAAGAAGAAGGCTTAAAAAGCGTTAATCCAAAAGATTTCTTCAACGCCTTTCTCCAAAGAGTCTATCTATTACCTCTTTCACGGTAGTGACACCGCTTATTCTATGGACCTCGCTTCCGCAGAAGGCGAATCCGTTTTCCAGATCTCCCTTGCAGGCATTCAAAAGTGCCTCCGCAATGCAATAAGGCGCTTCCCTATAATTACATGTCTTTATACATTGAAAAGAGCATTTGAAGGGCCTTCTCTTGCCATTTTCGACATCCTCTATGAACTTGTTCCTGATTGCTCTTCCAGGCATTCCTACAGGGCTCTTGATTATCGTGACATCTTCGCTGCGCGCATCGACAAATGCCTGCTTGAACCTGTAGTCTGCATCGCAC
>JAFGAP010000243.1 GCA_016933635.1 Kosmotogaceae bacterium | reverse complement strand
GATTGTACCATCATCTCAAGAGTTTTCGCTTCTTCATTTCTGAAGCGTTGGGTCATGCTTATAAACAGGTTCGGCCAAGAGCGACAAATAGAAACAAGAAAAGAGCGACCCGCGGGTCGCTCTCCAAAAAAAAGTATCTCAAGTCTTCTTTTCAAGTTCAGACGTACAATTTGGACATCTTACTGCATCGATTGGAATCGAAGTATGACAGAAAGGACAGATTTTCGTCGTTGGTGCTGCCGCTGCCTCTTCCTTCTTCTGTCTTTCTCTCATCTTGTTGATGAGTTTCACAATCATAAAGATTACGAAGGCAAGAATAATGAAGTTTATGATTGCGTTGATAAAAAGACCGATATTTAGAGTTGCGGCACCTGCTTCTTTTGCTTCTGCGAGAGTTGCGTAGCTTCCTCCGGAGAGACTGATGAATATGTTTGCAAAGTCAATCCCACCGAGGAATAGGCTGACAATAGGCATGATAATGTCTTCGACCAGCGACCTGACAATGACCTGAAACGCCCCACCGATTATGATACCGACAGCAAGATCAATCACATTACCACGACTAATGAACTTCTTGAACTCCTTCCACACACCGCTCACCCCCTCTACAATGACGTTATGAAAAGATTATAATCTTGTATCGTTCTAAAATCAAGAATTTAAAACACTATTAAATAGTGATTCTCACCATCGTCTCTAGTTTCCTTTCAAAGAGTAAAACAACATCGCTTTGCTTGTGTAGAGGTGACCCTCTGTGCTACATCAGAATGCAACAGCCAGTCCGTCTCTTCTAGGATCGGCTCCACCGAAAAGAATGCCAATATCTCTGTTGAAAAGCACCGCATGGACCCCGCCGAAATAAGGATCATAATCATTCCTTATCGATATCTCATGGCCCATTTGGATCAATTTGCTATAAGCATTTATTGAAATTCGGCCCTCTATGTACAATGGTCCAGACTGAGATCTGAAGACTCTAGGAGCCAAAATCGCTTGTTGAACAGTCATCCCGTGATCAATGATATTGCTGATTGTCTGGGCCACGGTGGTAATAATTCTTGTGGCACCCGGAGCACCAATCGTCATATATGGTCTTCCCTCAGGGTCCAAAACCAGAGTGGGGCTCATGCTACTAAGAGGTCGTTTACCTGGTTCAACAGAGTTTACAGAACCTGGGGTTTTAACGAAATCGTCCATGTGATTGTTCAGCAGAATTCCTGTTCCAGGAACAACAACACCTGAACCGAAGAAGTAGTTAATAGATTTGGTTATCGCTACCATGTTTCCTTCTTTGTCCATAACGGAGAGATGCGTGGTGCTACCACTCTCAAACTGCCAGGGATCTCCGGCTCCCACCGATACGATTGGTTTGTTCATATCAATATTTTCAGCCAGCAGTTTGGCGTAATCTTTCGAAGTCAAGCCGTATAAGGGTACTTCTGCAAAGTCTGTATCGGCCATGTATTTTGCTCTGTCAGCAAATACCAGTTTCATAGCTTCAGACCAAATGTGCAGGGTCTCAGCGGTATTGTCTCCGAGTGATTTGAGATCGAAGTTCTCCATGATATTTAGTAATTCTATAACGTGAGTCCCACCCGAGCTGGCAGGAGGCACCGAAAGAATGGTAAAGCCACGGTAGCTCCCAATAACTGGCTTCCGGATCTTCACTTCGTAATTTGAAAGATCTTCTAGAGTCATAACTCCACCGCGTTCTTGAACTTCGGCAACAATCTTTTCGGCAATTTCGCCGGTGTAAAACGCATCTTTTCCTTTCTCGGCTATTAACTCAAGAGTATCGGCCAAATCATTCAAGACAATATTCTCACCTATTTCATAAGGTATACCGCCATACTTAAGGTATACTTCAACACCGTTTTCCATTATCATTATCTTTTCGTAGTTGTCATTGATAATCGAAAACAGGTTTGCCGTAACAGGAATTCCCTTCTTCGCCCAGTCTATGGCCGGTTTGATAACCTGCTCGCGGGAGAGCGTTCCATAGTGTTCAAGCGCATATAGAAGTCCGGCTACTTCACCAGGTACTCCTATGGCTTTTCCACCAACAGTACTCTCGTAATTAACGGGACGGTTGTTCTCGTCGAGATTGAAGAATGAAGGACTTGTCCCTCCTGGTGCAGTTTCCCTGAAGTCAATGACGACGGCATCATCCATGTCAGCCAGCTGGATGATCATGAATCCGCCGCCCCCTATTCCTGATGCATTAGGTTCTAATACTCCCAGTGCAAATGCGGTGGCGATTGCAGCATCAACCGCATTTCCACCCATTTCAAGAATCGCAACGCCCACCTGTGAAGCCTCAGGCTTCGCCGCCGCCACAACTCCGTTTCTGCCTTCTGCGTCTCTTCCATAAAGGTTGATTGGATTCGAAGCCATGATGGTTCCGGCGATTACTATTATGGTAAGCACAAATAGAATTCTCTTCATTTTCTTGTCCTCCTGATTTAAGCTTAAGAGCTTCATAATCACAAGTTTAGCATTTTCATCCAACGTAACCTTCCCGGTCAAAGAGTCTGATTACTTACGCGAAATGGCTATACCCTTTCAAGGGAAAGGACCATTCATCTAGTATAATTTCCTAGGTGAACATTATGGATGAGATTATTGGCTTCTTAAGAGATTCTATTGTGAAATATGGTTATAAGGGAGCTGTGATAGGCATTAGCGGAGGAATCGACTCTGCAGTTGTTGGAAAACTTGCCGTCGAAGCTCTTGGAAAGGGAAAGGTATTCGGTCTACTCATGCCGGAGCGAGACTCTTCAAGAGATACAATTAGGGATTCAAAGCTCGTCGCGAAATTTCTTGGGATAGACTTCAAAGTCAAGAGAATTAGCTCGACTCTGAGAGCAATTGGCTCCTATAAGCTTCAGCCTCCCGCATTCTTGATCCCTCAGACAATAAAGGAGAAGTATGTCAAGCATAAGTGGGAGGAGCTGTCCTCCGAGCCCTTTCTTGACGATCTGCGTAATAGAGGAAACGAAGAATTCAGAAAAGGCCTTGCCTATTACAGATCTAAGCACAGAGTAAGAATGATCTCCCTGTACCTTGAAGCTGAAAAACGAGGATACGCAGTACTGGGAACTACTAACAAGACCGAACTTTTATGTGGGCTTTATGTGAAATGGGGAGACGATTCAAGCGATATTGAGCCAATAATACATTTGTTTAAAACCGAAGTAATCGATCTAGCAAGGCAATTGCATATTCCAGACAGGATAATAGAAAAGCCTCCAAGCCCCGATCTCATACCTGGTGTGACTGATGAAAATGCCTTTGGAATGACGATTGACGATCTGGACGAATCTCTTCGGCGAATTGAAGGCGGAAAAGCATTAGACCCTCAAGATTCGAAATCCATGAGGGTCCTGAAGATACTTGAATCAGCCGGGTATAGAGAACTGAGAAATCTAGCTATTTCTCGGAAGTAGTAAGCGTCTTTAGACCGTTGCTCCACGAAATACTCATGAGATTCACAACGACTCTTTCAAGTTGCTGATCGGCAAATTCCGGGAAGTCTGTGAAATCCTGTTTTTTTGCCTCTCCCGGTCCTACACTCAACCCTTCAAGCTCTTTTTCTGCAACGTAGAGCTCTTTACCCATAGGATCTATTAGCCTGAAGGAGATGTGCACTCCCTTGACCGTTCCAAGGTCGGAATTGTTCATTATGCGTAGAACAACCGCTTTCTTCTTACTAAAAGTCCCTACCTTCTCTATGCTTGATTGAATAACTACTTCACGATGAAGAGAGTCAGTTGTCTTTCTATCCTTTGAAAGGTAAAGGTCGGCGGCCTGAGGTATAGTTTCTTCAAGGTCGAGATCGGAAACAGAGACTTCCTCTCCAAGAGGTTCGGGAAGAGACTCGTTTTTCGTTTCAAAGCTTTCTAATGATTTGTGTAGTTGATAAAGGTCCCAAAGGTTCTCGGTGAAGACCCTGTGTTTTCTTAGTTCTTCCACAATTATTTCCGTACTGAAAGAGTCTAAGTCGATCTTCGCATTTTCCTTGCGGATTTTCGCGCCATCCTGGCCAAAATATACACCGGAAAGAACAAACCATTCATCCGGCAACGGAAAGACCAATCTCCCACTATGCTCTTCCTTTGAGGAGAACTCTATTGCATTCACAATAACTGGGACAACAAAATTCGTATCCCTTTTTGCGGGTATCTTTGACGCTTCGCCATCTGACACAATCCTCATGGTCTTGCCGAGCGTTCTCGACTCGAAGGCCCAAAGGGCAACAGAATCTTCAAATAACTTGTTTTCAACTATCTTGACACCGTGAAGCTTAACCCCGCTAAGGTCAAGTTTGCTTTTTGTGAGAGAGAATTTTGATGATTCCATTTTGACTTCGATAACAGCCATGAGACGGTCCCTGTACTTAGCAAATACAGGATCCGAAGGAAATGTGAATGTTATTCCGTCATGTTTTGATTCCTCAATAAATACAGAACCGGCATCGCTTATAAGAAAAGCCGAGTACCCCATTGTCTTCATATTGATTCCCCCTTTCTTTTTTGTTATCTCCGATAAAAGCATTATACCTCATCTATTTGCTCTGTCTTAAGCAAAGTAAACTAAAGGGCAGCTACTGGGTTTTCTCAAATCAACCGCCTCCAATCTTGGTAACGCTTGAGGGGATCTTAGAGATGTCAGTAAAAGCGAAACTAATCGGATTTCGTCGAGACAGACTGATTAGTAGGAAGTCACACGAACGAATCTCGCTAGATTTCATTTTTCGGATCTTTAGAGAAATATGCTTATTTCGGTTCTTAAAGTCCTTCTATCTGCAAGTTTTAGATGATTTAGAACCTTCAACACCAGACGAAGCTTTTGAATTGTTAAGGTAAAAAAGGAAGGGGGTTCCCCTTCCTGACATAGCTTTTCGTCGGATTGTCATAATGAGCCAAGTTTTAAATCAAGGTTCAGCATCCAACGCGAAATAGAACCCAAAACCAGAATCGCTGTATTGTATTCCTATCTTCGGGAAAACATCTCCCAAGCCCAGAGTAGAACCTATGTTCACAAACATGTACAGCGCAGAGCTATCTAGGCTTGTATTGGTTCCGCTGACTTCAGCGCCGATCCCAATCTCTTTCAGGAAGAACATAGGACTCCAGCCCCAGTCGATTCGATACAGAAGCTGAGCACCGTTTGCGTACCAGTAGAAGTCGTCGAAGAAACCCACACCAAGACCTACAGAAGTCCCCAAAGTCGGTGCAAAAGCAGCATCAAGAGCAAGCAATGGAGTGATTTTCCCATCAGTGAGTTTTATGCCGGGTTCCAGAGAAATCGCGAAGGCATTTCCTTTCAGACTTAAAGGAACTGACGTCGTTATTCCCCCTGATGTGTCAAATCCAATGTATGCGTATGATCTAAATCGTGTGGAGGGGTTTAATGGCATCTGGAATAGCTCAGAAGATAGGCCTGTAGTTAGCAAAGGCACGGTGGGTATGCCTAGGTTTACTCTCAAAGAGACATTTACTCCTTCCAAGATCTGTCCCAAATACTCTCCCTGGAAAGAAAGCTTATTGGTGCCAAAAGTGAATAAAGGCATCAGCTCCATGGAGTGCTTCGAATCATGTGAAAGGTGAACGGTAAGAAATCCAAGGGATATGTTTTCGCCGTCGTATGAGGCTAGCGGAGCTCTTAAAACGGGATTCAAAAAATGAAGGAAGGTCTTCTTCAGGTAATCTCCATCAGTGTACTCCATTTGCAATGGCTCAAAGTCATCAGATCCGACTGCTTTCACCACATATGGAGTACTCTCAATATCGAAAGCAAAAACAGACATACCCTTTTCTCTGCGAGAGTGTCCGAAACCATAAACTTTGGAGTCCAAAACTACTGCTTTTTCGAGATTTGCACCATGGGTAAGTCTGGAGATCTGCAAAGACTCCAAATCTACCGCGAAGGCGTCCATGAACCCTTCCTCATAGGCAGCAGTGAAGATCACTTTACCTTCATAATAGTCAATCCCTCTTCCTTTTAAATATGGATCATCAAGAATTACTTTGAACTCCCCTTCTTTGAAAGTTGCTATCGCTCCATTAGTGCCGTTGGTAGATAGCAGCATTATCAGACTTCCATCTTCAAGAATAAGCATATCTTTGATAACCCATGGGATTCTAATAAGCTGCATTTCATCAAAAAAGATCGTTGAAATCTCTGCCTTTGCATCGTAAACTGCTTTTATCAATCTTCCATTGTAGATTTCGAATGCAGTAATCATTCCTTTGTCGAGAAGTCTAACAGACAGAGGCAACTTGTGAGACCATATTTCTCTTGATGTTGTGTTCCTTTCAGTGACAGATGTCATCAAGTAGACATTTCCTTCGTGCCATTTCAAAGTCAATGCGCCGAAATCGGAAAGTCTTCTGGAAAAACCCCCTTCGACGTACTCTTCAACACCACGTTCAACAGAACCGTTCCAGGAAGTAACTTCCCCAAAAACCGAATAAGAGAAGATTACACCATTTGCCGTCTTTGCAATATCATAGATCTGTCCATTCGCAACTGTCCTGACTTCCGTAAGAGTGGCATACTCTGTTGCTTTCAACTGAACCTCTTCTTTCCAATCTAAATAGATATTGTCGAGAGTCTCACCAAATGCGATCCTTGAGGCATTAATGGGACCGATGATGGGGAGTCTTCCTGAGACTTCCTTATGAAACCGCTTAACAGATTCTATTCCAAATCTTCTTACAAGATAATCATAGAAAGATGCTAAATAATTGTAATAAAGAGCCCCTCCGCGGTAATCTTCGCCAAATACAGATAGCGCATAATCAAGACCGGGAAAAGAGTTTGATTTTGAATTTTGATAGGTCATTTCCTTTCCCCACATTGGATTGTTCAATCTGCCTTCAGAGAAGAAGTTTGACGATTCTGCAAAAAGCGTCACTCCTTCTACGAATGGTGAAAGCTGCTGAGGTGAAAACATTTCCGTTCCAAAAATCACCCTGGAGACGAAGGCTGGAAAACCTGTTGTGTAGGTAAGGTGAGCGATATGTGTAAACTCATGCATAAGAAGCAGCCTGTAGTGGTTCGATTCATTCAATCTAGTCGAAAGCATTGTGTCGGCAGGCCACACGAAGATCTGAATAGTCTTGTGATTGTGAGGCTGAGCCAGGCCGTTTGTGTTCGCTCCGAAGTCGGCTAGAACAATGTTTATCCTTCCCGGATCGTTACCGATTAGTTCAACGGCTTTTGATCTTATCGATTCGAATGTATTACCTACATAGACGGCAACTTCCTCATATCCCTCCGGATAGTAAATGTCAGCATTTGGGAATTCAAGAACACAATTAGCCATTAAACTGGCCGTCATAATAGCAATAATTGCAAAGAATGGAAAAAAAGATTTCCTCATTTTATACCTCCCGCCTCAGACCATAGATGAAGGGGCTATTCCCCAAGATGAAGCTACAAACCAAACGTGTCCTCAAAAACTCGTTTAACCTTTCTTGCATTCAAATCCGTTCTGAAAGTCAGTTTAATCTTGCCTTCATTCCATACGATTTTCATTACTGTGCTATCGGAAGAAGCTCCCTGAGAAGAATTCGTGTTACTGGAGACCGTGAGTTTTCTGAGTGATTCTTTTGGGATTAAGATATTGCCAGGTGTTTCATTCAAGATCTCCTCTTTTGTCTTCTCGTTGTATCTGTCAAGCAAAGAATAGCCCGACGACATTACAGATGCCATCTTCTTAAAAAAACCTTCGTTCCGCTCTTCAGAGGCTTCCTTTGCTTTTTTAACGGCTTCATTCGTTAGTTCTCTAGTCAACTGTACCAACAAGATTCCCTCTGGAATTACAACAACATCGTACACCTTATTTCCAAAAAGCCCTGAAGAGCCCCCAGGAAAAAGCGCTAAAACGTTGTCCATAAAGAAAACCTCCAAATGAAAAGTCTTCTTACAGTTACGTTATATTCTAACATTGATGAGCTGTCTTACCGTAAATTGATAGCCAGTTTGATGCATAATATTGTAGCAGTGACTCCAAAACCCGAGGAGGTTTCTATGTGGGCATTTCTAGATGGTGAATTTATTCAGGAAAAGGAAAGGCTGGTTCAGCTGGAGAACCGCGGTCTGACTTTTGCAGATGGTCTCTTTGAGGTTATTAGAACATTGGAAGGGAGAATACTGTTCTTTGAGGATCACTATACAAGGATGGAAAAGAGTGCCGAGTTCTTCAATATTGAAATGCGATTCCCTCCTGAAGAAGCGAAGAAGATTGCAAGTGAGTTAGTCAAGAGAAATGGTATAGAAAATGGGGAATTATATATCGAACTCACAAGGGGTACCGACCCTCACAGAGAGCATAGATACCCGCCGAAAGAAACGAGGAGCACATTTTTCATTCTTGCTCTTCCTCTAAGAAAGATAGACTCTATGAGCTGGAAAGACGGAGTCAAGCTTCTTACATATCCCGATTTGCGCCACAGACTGTGTGAACACAAGACAATAAACTTATTGCCAAATGTTCTTGCCAAGAATTTTGCATACGCCGGAGGGGGTTATGAAGCACTGATGTTCAGAGAGTCAAACGGTGAAAATTATGCTACCGAAGGTGGAAGCTCAAATTACTTCTTCGTGAAAGACGGCATATTCTACACTCCCGAGGTTGACAATATTCTTCCTGGGATCACCAGAGGGAAGGTGATCTCTCTAATCGAAGATCTGGGTTATAAGGTTGTTGAACGGCGCATCGCTTTGGAAGAATTCTTCAATGCTGAGGAAGTCTTCCTTGCCAGCACAGTTTCTCGTGTTATGCCAGTTAGAGCAATAAATGAAGTCTCCTTCGAAGTATGCGGCAAACATACCGCTAAGCTTATGAGAGCTTATGAGGATCTCTTTTTCTCCTCAAGATGAACGATTTTGCCCAGATTTCTGATCAAAGTAAACAATAGGTGTAAATTTCCCTTATGGGCCTATAGTAAGCTAGGCCAGTATATAATTGCATAAATCTGTCATGTTCCACATCATCTTTCTTGGAGGTGTCACGCGATGAAGAAACTCTTTGTCTGTTTTCTTGTTCTCTTCTTCTCTGTTCTGTCTTTAGGGCAGATTTCCGCAGAAGAAGCAATACCCGTAATTGAAGCTAAAGGAATTCTGACTTCAGTTGATGAGTCACCACTTACTTTCACAGAGTTTAGGGCAGCTATTGAAAAGGCCTTCCCTGGCAAGGAAGAACTCATTAAGGGTGAAGGCGAGGTTTCCAGAGCGGATTTTGCGGTTGCAATGGTTGAAGTTCTTGAACTGCAGTCGGAAGCAGATGTATTTGACGAGATCTGCACGACTGCTCTCGATGAGTGGGAAGCTCCAGAGGAAGCCTGGGGAGCGCTTACCGTTGCTTACAGAAGCGACCGCCAGCTTCTTGACTTCAGGTACGGCCATGTGATCGAAGCAAGTTCGCCAATCACTAGAAAAGAGACGGCAATATCCATTTACATGGCAATAAACCCTCCTTCGAAGGGCGGTACGGCCACTACAGCTGTTACCGCGGATGCGCCTGGCTTCAACACGTTGTTTACTTCTGCGGGTTTGACATGGACAATCTGTAATATCATTGGCGATGGAGTCACCGGCACAGACAAGGATGGGTTCTATTTCCCCAGGATGATAAAGAGAATGCCATCTCTTGAAAACGGTCTAATGGTAATAAATGAAGATGGTTCTCTCACCATAACTTATGAACTGAGAAAGGGCATGAAGTGGCATGATGGTGAGCCTGTGACTGCCCATGATGCAAAGTTCCAGTGGGAAGTTATGAACAGCGGTGCCCCGGTTACAACGAACTACTTCGAGAGTTCAGTTTCGGAAGTAGAGGTTATCGACGATTTCACTTACTCTATCACTCTTCCCGAACCTCTGAGTAAT
>JAFGAP010000242.1 GCA_016933635.1 Kosmotogaceae bacterium | reverse complement strand
TCGATTCTTTATTTCGTGGGTGAACACGACAAATCATACAGCGAGGCAGGCAAAGCATCCAAAAACGGATATCACCTACGTTTCTTTGAGGAAAAACTTGGCGAGAAGCTAGTTGAACTCAAGTCCGAAAACGAACGCACTTTCATGAACGATGCAAATCATGCTTCCGTTCCTATACGCTTGTTCAAGTTCGATCCTTCTCAGTCCATAGATGAACTACTGGAGAACCTCCGCGAAATCAAGTATGAGTTGTCACCAACTCAAAAAGCAATAATAAGTGACTCCTACAAGATGAGTTCAAACTACATCATCGAAGGACCCGCAGGCACCGGAAAGTCCCTCTTGCTTTTTAGAGCCGTGTTTAGGGAATGCCTAGAGCTGATGGCTGATAAAAACGCTGTAAGTAATGCCATGTATGTTTCATGCAGCAAAAACCTCTCGAAGCACTGGGAGAACCACTACAACAGAGTTAAGCGTGAAAGCAAAATACCTACTGAATTCACAATCATTCAGGGTCTCGTGCCGGGCCTTGAAAAATCGTTTGATAATTTGGAGTTTCTTCTCAACAACCTGAACATAAATAGAGAGTCCGAGTCAACTCTGAAACGTTATTTCCCCGAAAGAGACTCACACGAGTTCATAGAAACCTTCTCAAGGTTTCTTTATTCTGTGAAGACAGTGAATCTGGAAGGAGTATTGGCTGATGACGAACGTAATAAGGTCATTCATCTCCTTAAGAAGTGCGGCTATACAGATGAACCACTTGACGAATTAGCAGATGTCGTCGACAAAATTCTGCGAAAAATATCAGAGAAGAGAAAAGATGCAATGACACACGATAAGAAGGATCTTTCGCTACCCTGGGAGGTTATGGAGAAAGCTTTACTGTCTCCCAAGGACCTGAGTGAATATCTTCTCCTTGTCGATGAAGCTCAGGACTTCACAGAGATTGAGTTGAAGTATCTTGCCAGCTGTAATCCTGCCAGTTACATTATTGCTTGTGATTACAACCAACAGGTTCTTGGCCGTTTCTCACGGAAGGAATTCATCACAAGACACTTCGACAATGCAAAACAATACTCACTCAAAGAGGTTTACAGGAACACCCGCGATATCTTCCTTCTAGCGAGAGAGTTCGGGAACAAGTTAGCAACGAAAGATTCTGATCTACCGACTGAGCCGGTAATGCCTTATCAGAAACCTATTGTCTCAAGATCGTCTGGTCTAGATAGTCTTGTATATAACCTGAAGCGTCGCATCGATGGCTCAAACAAAGTTATGTTGGCTATTCTTTTTCCGAACAAGAATATGAAACGTGACTTTCTAGACCTTTTTGATGACTGTGACGAGAGAGAGATACATCCATTCTTGATATCAGAGATCAAAGGTCTCGAATTCAGCAACGTAATACTGTATAACCCTCATAAAATGGATAATAGCGAAGCCAGAGTTCTTAACGAAAAACTCTACACGTCAATTACCAGGGCAAAATACATGCTCCTCACTGTCTTTACTGCGGATGCTCCGGTAAGTGAGGAGATTTTCTCACGTTTCTTTAGTGACACAGGATTGGATGGTCATGGAAAAGCAAGTGTAGAGATGGATCTCGCTGACGCCATAAGAGAACTGATAGAATATGGAAAAACAAGCATTGATTATGGGGAGTTACTGAACACTGTAACTCAGAGAGCACGAAATCTCCTAAAACAATACAGACAATTCAGTAAAGAAAGCGACCTCGAAAAGGCTGTCACGCTTATGAGCAAGCATGGAATGTATTCTGAGCTAAGCAACTACCTCTTCGAAATAGGTGAGTTGTTTTATGCGGCTGAGATAGCTCATAGAGCAAACGATGAGGATTTGATTAGAAGAGTTTCGGAACAGGAAGAATTGATAGGGCTTGCTCTAGAAAATGCATAAAGAACCACATTAGGAAATCAACTGGAGGCGTTTGTTGTATTTAATGAATCTGAAGTTAAACAAGGTCTAAAGAAGTTCTAACTCTCAACTTAGTTGATTCACGCCTCTCGATCTCTGTACACTCATAATTTCCGTGAGAAACCTCAACTCTCTTCTTGTTCTATGCACTTCCTAAATGAGAACTTACATCTACTTCC
>JAFGAP010000241.1 GCA_016933635.1 Kosmotogaceae bacterium | reverse complement strand
TCGGAGGGTATAAACCCTCACGTGCTTAGCAGGCACGCGCCTTCGGCCTCTCGGCCATCTCTCCACCCTACAGAGTTCATTCTATCATGGTGCGTTGGTGGTGTCAATACAAGCCGGATGGTTCAAGACTCTTCAAATAAGGCTGAGTAAGCCTTTTACGATCATTTTGACTTGCTCAACACGAGAATAGATTTCCACCTATGCTAAGATTTTCTTCAGCTTTTGGCTAGAGTGGGAAAGACAGAGTAACGGACATTGAAGGAATGAGTAACCGCAAGAAATCTCTCTTTAGAGATACTCAATTGAGAATCACCTCGTGGAAGTGAAATGAAGAGTTTCCTGATTTTTTTCAAGACCTACTTAATATTAACTTTTGATTCATTATGACGAAGTGGATTCTTCGCTTCAGGATTAACTGAATGTTTGTACGTTATAGTTCGTGGAATAATGGGCTTGACATGAAATACGAAAGGACGTGACCTAGTTGATCATAAGAGAGATTAGAGAGACAGATGCTCCCGGTCTATACGAGGTATTAGTTGATGTCGGCTGGTTCAAAACCAGGAATTTTGAAGAAGAAACTTATCTCAAAAGTGTGAACGAAATGATCAGATGGAGTATCGAGAGAGATGATCATTTAATTCTCATTTCAGAAGAATGTGGAGAGTTGACCGGGTACACGAGCCTCCATTTTTTGCCCTACCTTTTCATGGGTAAGCCTGAAGGATACGTTGGCGAGCTTTTTGTGAAGACTGCATGGCGTGGAAAGGGATTTGGCAGCGAACTCTTGAGAAGAGCCGTAAATGAAGCGAGAGAAAGAGGTTGCTGCCGTATGAGACTGATAAACATTAGAGACAGAGAATCGTATAGACGTGGCTTCTATGCGAAACAGGGGTGGCAAGAAAGAACAGATGCGGCTGACTTCATCATGAAACTAGATTAAGATAACTTGCCGATTAGGAATGAAACGAAGCACTGACAATATCTATTGTTAAGTGGGGAAGCTTGAACCCCTCAATTGGACATGATAATAAGTCGACTATACGGTGAAGAAGACAGGGGAAACCCATAGGCGACGGAATCTAGTAGTGAGCTTCTCTGATTGTTTCGCGATCACCACCAAAACAATCAATTTGCTTGCTTTCTCAAGAGCAATTCCATCAGCAAAGCCCTTCATTTCGTGTCAAAGAAATAGTCTATAATCTATGAGGAAGGTGATCGAGTGATAAGTCTAGAGGCTTCTGGAAAACTCCAGGTGGAAATGGGCTTTTTTGTGTCTGGCGATCGCTTTGCTTATATTCACTTTCCGTAAGGCGGTTTTTGGTCTGGGAAGATTTCCAGGATATCTATGTAAGCCGGGATGGTTTTAAGTTATGGTTCCCGATCACTTCGGGATTTATCGCCAGTGTTTGTATTACGGGAATGCTATGGTTCTGGAGTTCATCAGCAGGTTCTTTTGAATCATGGAGGATGAATGAATACTGTTTATTTGAGAGTAAGTACAGATGAACCGGATGAATTTGAACTGAAAAAAGCAGCGAAATTCATCACGGAAGGCGAGTTGGTTGTCTTCCCAACGGAGACCGTGTATGGTTTAGGCGCTAACGCCCTAGATGAATCCGCAATTTCGAAAATCTATCGCGCAAAGGGAAGACCGCAGGATAATCCGCTGATTGTCCATGTTTCCAGTCGAGAAATGGTGGCCGATCTTATTTCACAGAATCTCACCGAGTATTCTGCCCTTATGGACACTGTTTGGCCAGGGCCTGTAACTCTTATTTTCAAGAAGAGAAAAAGAATCTCTGACTTGGTAACCGCTGGACTTGATACGGTCGCCATTAGGTTCCCATCTCATCCGGTAGCTTCAAAGCTTATCGATCTTTCTAGTGTCCCAGTTGCTGCACCCAGCGCCAACCTGTCAGGGAAACCCAGTTCCACCAGGGAAGAACATGTGATTGAAGACATGGATGGGAGAGTCAGCTGTATTATCCTCTCTGGGTCGACAGTCTTCGGTCTAGAATCGACAATTATAGATCTTTCGAGGGAAAAACCTGTTCTTTTAAGACCCGGTCCAATTGATCCCGATCAGCTCACAGGTATGCTTCCAGATCTACAAATCCCGGGCTTTGCATCTGGCCGGGAACAGTATCTCGGTGATCCTCTGTCCCCTGGCTTGAAGTATCGTCACTACTCACCTGACATTCCTTTGATACTTGTAGAAGGCGAGTCAGGTTTGGTAGTCAGCAAAGTGGGGATCATCGCCGGAAGGAAGAGCTCACTTGTACTCTGTTCCAAAGAGCTCCGGGATTATTATCCAGTTCAAGTAAAGAAGGTAGTTCTCGGTTCGAAAAGCAACCTCCTTGAAGTCGCATCAAATCTCTTTAAAGAGCTCAGAAATAAGCAGAACATGAGCTTCTCTCAAATCATCGCGGAGCCTTTCCCGGAAACGGGAGTCGGTCTGGCAATAATGAATAGACTCAGGAAAGCAGCCTGGAAAATCGAAAGAGCTTAGACGTTCCAAGTTGGAGAGTGGTCGGTTTGAAAGAAAGACTAAAAAATGTTTCTGGAGAGGTCTTTGTTGTATTAGGCACGATACTTGTTGCGCTTGCCTTCTATCTAGTCTTTACCTGGGGTGACAAAGCGGTAATGATGACTGAGATTACCGTCGTGAAAAAGATGGACAATTCAGAGGCGGGAAATTCCGACTATAGAGTAATCTCTGAATCGGGCGAGGAATTCACAGTGAGAAACGCAGAAAGCCAGGGTTTCTATGCCGCGTCGAAGGTCTTCAGGATGCTGGAAGTGGGAAAGACGTATCAGGTTCTCGTCACAGGAAGAAGGATTCCTCTTTTTTCAATCAAGAGAAACATCATTGAGGCGGTTCCCTTACCTTAATTCATTAGAAGGTAAAACCATTATTCAGAATATCGACGCAAGTCCTTGTAACGGAAGCATCGTAAAGAGTTCCAGCTCCTGATGTAATTTCCTCTATTGCAACATTCAGCCCAAGCGCAGGCCTGTATGGTCTATGTGATGAAATTGCTTCTACAACATCTGAAACGGCAATTATCCTTGCAGGCAGAGATATCTCTTCACCTCTCAATCCATTTGGATAACCAGAACCGTCCATTCTTTCGTGGTGTTGAATAACATATTCGGCAATCGGGAAACCGAATTCTATCTCCTTGAGTACCTCGTAACCAAGTCGCGAATGCTCTCTGATCATTTCCATTTCTATCTTATTGAGTCTACCTGGCTTACTCAGAATCTCTGAAGGGATCCACAGTTTACCGATGTCATGAAGGAGACCGCTTATCTTGATGTTCTCACAAAGCCTGCTTTCAAGCCCCATTCTTTGAGAAACCGCTTCGGCAAGGAGCCCGACTCTTCTTTGATGACCTGAAGTATAGGGATCTCTGATCTCTACGATCCTCGATAGGGCATTTATAGTACTCCTGAAAGTATTCTCTAGTCTTTCTTTGCTTTTCTCGACCTCGCTTTTTGCAGCCTTGAGATCCGTCACATCGGAGATGAAGCCCTCAACGAAAAGCTCTCCTTCGGCCGCATCCTTGATTACTTTCCCTCTTTCCAGTACATGTTTAACAACGCCAAACTTGGTTACGATTCTATACTCAATCTCATAATGATCGTCTCTGGTAAAAGACTCCTGTATGCTTTCCGAAACGTTTTCCCTATCTTCCGAAAAGATGAGATCGGCATATGATAGTTTTTTGTTTCCGATCATTTCTTCCGGTCTATAGCCTGCAAGATCAGCCAATCCCCCCTGACAACTTCCATAGTCCAGTCTTTGTCGTTCTTGCATCGGAAGGCAATCCCAGGAAGGTTTGCGAAGAGCCCATCTAGCTCTAATGTGCTCTTCTGCAGGTTCTTACTCGCTTCAAATGATTCATCTAAGTCATTGTAGACAATAGCGATGACAATTGAAGAAAGCCTAGAAATCGATACATCTCTCCAAATTACGCTTTTTGCGTTTGAATTCTGTTTCGATCCCATGCGAAGTGAAATACCGGTTCTGTTTACTTCCTGGATCGGACCCCGTATACCGATTTCCCGGGCCGCGGGAAACACGCGCTCAAAGTCCATTCCATTGACAGCTTCTCTCGAAAGACCTTCTATTTCTAGCGCGGCTGGATTGGCATCGATCACATTGCAGCGTCCCTCAATCGTCAATCCACACAGAATGATGCCATTTCTTGAAAGCGATAAGAAGTCGCGGTAATCATCGGCATTTATGAAACTACATTTTTTGAATGCTCCTCCATCACTTCTTTCCCCTTTAAGTCTTAAGTTTGAAACAGTTCTTTTCATCTCCCGATAAGTGGATAATCGATGATAACATTAATTGGCTATCCGTACAAAGCGGTCGATACAGTTCAACCAGATTAATTTCAAGGTTTGCTAATCAGCGCGCTCCTCAATGATTTGACCGATCCTTTGAAGCCAGTCATACTGTCAGATGAAAGCATCGAATCAACTATGGCCTCTACGCAGGCACATGTGGAAGCCCTGAATATCTCGCTAATCGTATTCTCATGGTTCATCAATCTCTGATCCCTAAAGGAGTACTCCCTCGCAGTACTGAAAGCAATAGAGATATCACCGCTTCCGTGGTGTCCGGGAGCCCCAAGCAAGCCTATGGCAAGACTCATATGTCGCGAGACCCGCTTCAGCTGATGGGGCATCAAGGGAAGGTCGGTTCCAAGAATCATGATCAAGGATCCGTCGCCTTGCGCTGAACTTCCACTGTCGTTAGAAAACTCTAGCGAAGGTATTTTAAGATTGGAAGATCTCCCGAAATTCGATAGGACAAACGCCCCGACGGTGTACTTCCACCCATCGAATTCAATAATCCTGGATGAAGATCCTATTCCCCCTTTATAACTAAAAACAGATCATTCCAGTTCCTGCTCCACAACTACCAAGAGCAAAGTCTTTTCTTGCATCCATTAAGGCTCTAGATACCATCTCTTCTCTGATAGATAGTGAGCGAATATCACTTAGGAACCCATCATTGCACTCCATCACAACAACATTTAAAGACGTCATTTCAGGATTGTCTTCAAGTGCAAGTTTCGCTGCTCCCTGCTGAACAGCCCCTATCGATAGAGTATTTGTGAGAAAGATGTCACTCTCTATAGTCCCGAGTTCCTCTATCTGCACAAGGCCCATTGATTTCCCGTAACCGTTGAAAACGCCGCACGCCGCTGGAATCGGAGATCTATATACCCCAGAAATCCTTACGACGCTTATGCCAGTACGCAGACATGTTGGCGAATCTTCAATCAATGTGAAATGTCCTACCTCTATTCCCTCGAGATCAGTAATCTTGTTCAACAAACCTGTCTCATAAGCATCGGGTGGGCCAACCAGTTCTCTAAACCTCATTTCTCCACCTATCTTTCGATAATCGACAAAGGATCCTGCCTGGATATCAGATACCTTTCCATCGCAAGACCAGAAAACAAGACAGTTAGTATCATCATAAAGATTCTAAGAGGAACCTGAGCCGCCACATTTGATGCAGTGTACACTCCAGGCAGAAAAAGTCCCCTGAAAACACTCCAGCTTATTGCTCCCAGGAGAAATCCAATTATGGCTCCTGTGAATAGCACTAAAGACAACTCTCCAAAAAGCAGTAGGCCTATTTCAACCCTTCTCTGACCAATTATGCTCCTAATGGCGAGTTCTCTTCGTCTTCCCAGAACTACCCTTGTGACGGTGACAACAGCAATTATGACTACTACGAAGAACTGAAGATAGATGATTATCGAGGTTATTAGATCAATGAATTGACTCTCCGTGAGAATCTTCGCTTCGAATGTGAGACGATCTACAACCTCAACGATACCGGCCTCAGAGGCAAATAACCTGATTCCCTCAACCAGATCATCCCCCATGTGAAAAATCAATAGCCCCTCGGAAGTGACTTCTTCGTCAAAAACGATACCGGAGAGACCATCGAGAGACGGAAGCACAATCGGTGAAGAATTGCCGTAGCCGTTGACTTTTCCACTATTTATTAGATCGTAAAGTCCCTCACTGACGTAAAATTTGCTTTCTGAAATATCTCCAACATACGCCTTAAAAAGCTCCGAATACTTTGATGAAACAACAGGGATGAAGATCTCTGTGGTTCCAAAGATAAGCTTCACATCCATATTCAGAAGCGAAGCAGGAACTACCACCCGGGATCTAGAAACAATCTCTTCTGGCAATTCAATTTCACCACTCTCCACAGTTTGGATGTAAGAACAACTATCATAGAACCGGCCACTATCGCGAACAGTATCGGTAAGCGAGGAAAGCAATGATCCAAAAACCGTAACAAGAACGGCAAAAACAGTTATGTTTACAAATAGAGATCTGTACCCATCACTTCTCAGCGGGAATCGAAGCCAGGAAAAGTTTATGCTCTTAAATCTATTCTTGAGTATTCCTATCTTTTTTTCCGAGCTCTTCAGAAGTCCCACAAGATCCCGGCTCAGGTGACTACCGATCAAAACTTGAGTAAATACAACAGTTACTGCTGGAATAACGAGTGTCCATATTGTAGAGACAAAGATATCGCCGACAAACAGACCGTTGGGTTCGAAAAATCGAGTCCTTAAATACGAAACAAAAATCCTTCCCACAAAGAGACCAATAATCCAGCCGGCGGCACACTGATATAGGGATTCAAAGAAAAGTCTCGCGCCGAGGGTCGCTGGCGAATGGCCAATTGCGGCTAGAATACCGTATTCTTTTCTTCTTTCGCGAATGCTGACCGAGTTAAGCATTGTAAGCCCAATAATAAAAACAAGGGCAACGCAGAGATTGCTCAGGAAGACCCCAAGGTAATAACCGGAATAACTTCTTTCGATGTTCTCTCTTGAAGAGATGGGACCATTAACCCCTACTTTGAGCTCTTCACCGGCTATCCTGGACCTCAACTCACTTTCGACCGCTATTGAAAAACCTCTTTCTGAGAGCACAATGAATCCATATGCCCCTCTTCCTTCGGAAATCCCGGATGGACCGATTCCAAAAACCGAAGGACCCTCAAGTGCAGCAACAACATTATACAGTCCCATGCTGGCCACCTCGGAGATCTCCTCGTACACTAGTCCTATGCCAATTCCCGAGGCCTTTAAGAATGAGTCGGTAACCATTATCTCATTTGTCCCCGGGTAGAAAACACTTCCGTCTACTATGTAAGACTGGCTCAGCTGCAAAATCCGTGCTATGTCGGTTTGCTTTATTCCGTAAACAGGAAAATTCGCTCTTGCGCTTCCAAAGAGATTGTAACCAAGATACGCAATATCTACCTGGATCACATCGGAAATCCCTGATACGTCAGCAAAAATCCCTTTAAGGCTGTCATCGATTTCTTCTTTTCTACCGGTATCGGAAAGGTACTGCACAGTAATCCAGTTTTCGTTGACCTTTGAAATCCTGTTTCTTGTCTCTCCAAAAGAGAGGAATATTGAGCTCAGAACAATGCTTACAGCGACACCTATAGCGACAAGAATTATGAAGACTAGAATCCTCCCGGGCCTTCGTCTGAAATAAAGCCAGATGTACTTAAGCATTCGCAGTATCCTCGTAAACCTGCCCGTTTTCAACCTTGATCCTTCTCTCAAAATCACTGATAATTTCCGCTGAGTGAGAGACTAAGATTAGAGTCGCTCCGGATTTCGAGCAGTAAGATCTCAACAGGTTTATTACTTTTCGACCGTTTTCATCATCGAGCGAAGCGGTCGGTTCATCGGCAAAAACGACCTTGGGATTTCCTATCAAAGCTCTCGCTACAGCCACCCTTTGGCTCTGCCCAACTGAAAGTTCATAAGGAAACCTTTTCAGCAAATCATTAAGTCCAAGCGCAGTAGTAATCTCCTCGACTTTCTTTTTGACTCCTCGCTTATCTCTTGTTGGAATTAGGATGTTTTCTCTCACGGTTAGATGATTAATCAAGAAGTGTTCCTGAAAGACAAAACCAAACTCCTTCCGCCTTAGTTCTGCTTTCGCCGATGGAGTAAGAGCAGTAATTTCCTTACCCTCATATTTTACTTCGCCCCGGCTTGGCTCTTTCAGAGTACTCATGACGAAGAGAAGGGAAGACTTTCCTGAACCGGAAGGGCCAAAAACTCCGACCTCTTCTCCTCGTTCTATAATTAGGTTTGTTGATTTAAGCGCTGCAAGAGCTTGTTTCTTTGTTTCATATATCAGCGCGACTTCCTTGAGTTCAAACATTCTTCTTCCTCCTTAAGAGAAAAACCTATTCTTGATTATCCCACAAACGTTATTTGGTGACAAAACAGGGTGAAACCGATACAAATGAAAACGACTCCAAACAAATGCGCTCTCTATCTTGACGAACACAAATTGCAGGAGTACTGTGGTGATTACTAGAAGAGATACTTGTATGATATATACTTTTCTTACGGAGGTGAAACTATGAAAATTATGATAGACATAGATGACATTCTCACGAACTTCAATCTTGCCTTTCTCAGAATCGCTCATGAAATGTATGATGAAGTACCGATCGAAGTCGAAGTTAAGATCTGGGATTTCTGGAAAAGCGTGCCCAATCTGACGCTTGAAATGGAAGAAAAAATCTGGGAGAGGATTAGAAACACACCAAACTTCTACGAATCACTACCTTCTTACGCAAACGATGAGGATCTTAAGAGACTAGGAGAACTAATAGCCGAGGGTGAACATGAAGTCTACTTTATAACTTCCCGATTTCCCACCAAAGGGAGGAATGTTCAGACACAATCTCAGAGATGGATTCAGGAAGAGATTGGTCAGCCTGTTTCTGTAATAGTCAGTTCCAGAAAGGGCGAACTATGCGAAGTACTCGGTATCGAATTCGCGGTTGACGATGCCCCTCATCACATAGAGAACCTTCTTGATCACGGGATCAACACATACATAATGGACTGGCCGTACAACAGACATATAGACCACAGACTCCGGGTCAGGAGCCTTGGCGAATTTCTCGATAGTGTTTTGATCTAATACACAGGAGGTTAAGTGTATGAAGAAAGTATTCATCGCTCTTCTATTAATGCTTTTCGTAACACCAATCTGCCTTTCGGTAACTGTCTGGGAGGATCAAGTAGTCTATTTTATAATGATTGACCGGTTTTCAAATGGTGACCCATCCAACGATGATATGGGATTAGGAGAGGCTGGTAGTGACAACTCAAGATATAATGGCGGGGATTTGAAGGGAATAATCGATAAGCTAGATTACATCAAAGGACTCGGCGCGACTGCAATCTGGATTACGCCTCCCGTTGCCAACCAGTGGTGGAATCCTTGGGTCAATTACGGTGGCTACCACGGTTACTGGGCGAGGGATTTCAAAAGGATCGACGAACATTTCGGCGACATAGATCTATATAAGGAGCTGGTGGAAAAAGCCCATGAGAAAGGTCTGCTAGTAATACAGGATATAGTTACAAATCACGTGGGTGACTATTTCAGATTCGTGGACGGTGAATTTGAAATGAATTCGGGAAGCATTCCAACGGATTCTCCGGAGCAGTATCCCTTCTCCTTGAACAACTTTCTCGCGCACAAAGATGACAACATTTATCATTGGACGCCCGATGTATCCGATTTCAACGACCAGAATCAGAAGCTCAACTATCAGATGTCGGGACTCGATGACTTGAACACGGAAAACCCTTCAGTAATCTCAGCGTTGAAGGATTCTTATACTTTCTGGATAGATGAGGCTGACATCGATGGATTCAGAATAGACACTGTGATCTACGTACCTCAGGAATTCTGGATGGAATTCTTGAATGGCGAGTCAGGTGTATACGAAATCGCCAGTAAGAAAGGAAAACTGGACTTCCTGACATTTGGTGAAGCCTGGGTAAGAAGCGACCCGTTTGAAGACGCTGGAGAAAGAGTCGTGGAGCAGTTCTTCGACTCCGGAATGAATGCAATGCTGGATTTTCCGCTAAACATTGAGCTGCGAAGTGTTTTCAAAGAAGGAAAACCCACAGCGAATTTGGGCTACAGACTCGAGACAAGGCAGAGTTATTTCGACCATACTAGACTCTTAACCTTTATAGATAATCATGATATGGAGAGGTTTCTTAAAGGAGCGGGATTAGCAAGCCTCAAGCAGGCGCTGGCCTTCATTTTCACAGTTCCGGGGATACCAGTTGTGTATTACGGAACGGAACAGGGTTTCGTTGAGACCAGAGCGGCAATGTTTGAAGACGGCTTCCAATCAGGCGGTGTGAACCACTTCGAAACGCAATCAGAGTTATATAAGTACACGAGCGATTTGGCCAAACTCAGGCTGGAGCATCCTGCATTAAGATATGGACGAGTTGAAGTCTTGAAATCAGATCCAAATGGGCCGGGGATCTTTGCTTACAGCCTGGAGCATGGTAGCGAAAAAATCTACGTCATAATGAACACTGCTGGTGAGCGGCGGATTCTAGCAAACATGGAATCAGGCTTGGCTGAGGGTCAGGTAATCCAGCCAATTTACACGTTCAACTCACTTTCGAAAAGTTATCCGGTAGATAAGGACGGAAAACTCCTAATGACAATGAATCCCCGCTCAGTATATGTCGGCATGGCTTCAGAGGAATATCAATCCGTTGATTCCCCCGAAATCCAGTTCATTGCTGATATAGAATATGCTCAGAGGATTGCTTCGACATATACGATCACAGGAACTGCCTCAGGGGCTTCTTCTGCAAGGATCATCTTTGACGCAAGGATAGAGGAGGCCGAAGATATAGAAATTGAAGACGGACAGTGGTCTTACAATTGGGACATATCGAAGTTCGATCCAGGAATTCACTCGATTCTCTTTAAAGTTTACGGGAGAACGAAAAGGGAGTCAATTTACAGTGAGGACTATACAGTTTTTCTCGACATACCGGAACAGCTTTTGTCTTCGCTTTCCGATCCAGAAGGAGACGACAAAGGACCGGAGGGGAAATACGAGTATCCAACGGATATCTCTTTCAAAAATCAAATGGACTTGTTGGGAGTTGAATTGAGACAGATAGGAGCATCGCTTTCTCTTAACATGAGAATCAAGGATTTGACTGACACGTGGGGACCGCAAAACGGATTCGATCATGTAACTTTCCAGATATTCATCGATGATCCCCACAAGACTGGTTCAACGGTCCTGCCTTTCTTGAATGCAACTATGCCAGCCGGTCTTGACTGGGATTATTTCATCTTTGCAAACGGTTGGTCGATTGTTGCGTATTCTGCAGAAGGAAGCGGCCCCAAATCATTCGGCACGGCGATATCTCCAACTCCTCTTGTTCAGACAAATAAGATGAAGAACGAGGTAGTACTAAGGATTCCCGGTGAAACCATCGGGAGACCAGAAAGCCTAAACGGATTCAAAGTATACATAACAACCTGGGATTTCGATGGTATCGAAGCCGTTTACCGGGACATCTATCCGGAACCTAAGAGCTACCATTTCGGAGGCGGTAGTAAGGAGGATCCGTATATAATGGACGACATACTGCTAAAGATTGGGGAAAGCGACTAGATCTAAGAATCACAGAGCAGGACATCTTGGAGGCAGACATGTTCTTCACCTTAGCGGTGATAATTGCAGTTATAGTTGTTGCATTTCTCATCAAAAGTCTTAGCGAGGGAGATGACTTACCAAAGAGAGAAGAGGAACGGGAAATCTCTTTCAGCCAGCATGCCGTTCAAAGAATGGATGAAAGAGGAATCGAAACGGATAGGGTAATTAGAGTCCTCGAAGAAGGCATAAGGGTACAGATAGCAAACTACAACAGACTGAAAGTGTCGGACGATGAAATGACAGTTATACTGGAAAAGAGGCTTGATAATTTTGAAGTGATCACGGTATATTGGAATGATGATGATCACGAAGATACGGAATTTGTTCCTTGATTAAGCTACCACTCACCATATTCATGGAGGCACTTTGACTCTATACTCGTGAATAATTAGAAGCACTTACATCCAGAGCATTACAAGAAATGGAGACAGTGATGGAAGACAACACAGAAATCAAAGATAGAGTTGTTGAGTTGCTGACGGAATACATGTCGGTGCCAGAAAGCGATCTATCCCTAAAAATATCTTATCTAAATAAAGCTATCTTCACCCTTAATCGACAGGGGAATACACTTGCCGCCCACGGAATAGTTGAAAGGGAGATAAGAAGATTCGATAATTGTGATTCTTTGGAAATGGCAGTGCTTCTGAACTCCATGATCAAATTGAGTGCGCTTGTAGGAGATTTCGCGGGCGCAGTCGATTATTCAAGAAGGGCTCAGACGATCTGTAGAGAAAAAGAGGAAGAGGGATTGCTAACTAGAGTCCTGATAAACACCTCAGGAATCTACTTCAAAATGAAAGAGTATGATAAGGCTCTTTCGAATGCGAACAAAGCGCTGCAAATGGCCAGAAAGAATGGTGATGAGACTAATACAGCCTGTTGTTTGAACAATATTGCCGTGATTCTTGAGAACTCAGAAACTGGTAAATCTGGAATTCCGTATCTTGAAGAAGCGATTCTAATCAAAGAGAAGAACAACATGAAGGATGAATTGCCCAACAGCTATATGAATCTGGCAGAGCTCTATTACGATTCGGGGAAGAAGAAAGAGGCTTCTGAATTGCTCCAAAGAGCAACTGCTATGGCAAAGGAAAACGGGGATCAGCGAGCTCTGACAGAGACAATGAAGTACAGGGCACGCTTTTTGAAAGCCGAAGGTGAGCTCTTCTCAGCACTGGAGCTGTTGACAGGAGTAAGCGAGTTTCACCAAAAAAACGGAAACAATACGGAGTTGCTAGACGTACTGAATGAGATCTCTTCAATACATGAGTTAATGGGTAACGCGAATGAAGCTTTGCAAACGTTCAAACAGATAACGGAACTGAATCGTACAATATTCAAAGAAGAACAAGCGCGTTCATTAGCACAACTGGAGTCATCTTTCGAAGCAAGAGAAAACCTTAGAGAAATGCGTTCTCTTCTTGAACAGAACAGTGAACTCAGAAAAGTCAATGAAGAGATTTCAGAGAAAAATAACGAACTACATAATATGAAGCGCAGGCTTGAGAAAACCAATAAGCTTCTCGAAAGGCAGGCCGAAACCGATTCGCTAACCGGTTTGCTTAATCATAGAAAGATGCAGACCATAGTGGAGAGCGAAATCGCGAGAGCAGAGAGATATGATACTCCTCTTACGATGATAATGATCGATCTGGACAACTTCAAATTTGTGAACGACTCATACGGTCATCTAAAGGGTGATGAGCTTCTTTCAGAAATTGGAAGAATAATCAAGTCTTCAATTAGAAAAAACGACTTTGCCTTCAGGTATGGAGGAGAAGAGTTCCTCGTTTTGCTGCCTTCAGCTGATTTAGACAAGGCAATAGAAGTCTATTCAAGGTTGAAGGAATCCTTTCGGGAAGAATTGGATATTCGGGTTTCATTCAGTGCAGGTGCTAGAGAGTGGAATGGCGAATCGGCAGACAAATACATTGCCGTTGTGGATAAGCTACTCTATGAAGCCAAAACAAAGGGAAAGGATAGATTGGAAACAAGCCAAGCTACTTCTTGAGAAGGGTGGATGAGATGGATCTCATAAAACAGGAAAAGAGTTTTGCGGACTTGTATGAAGAATATTTGTCCAAAGATGAATCGGAGTTTGATTCGAGAATTTCGCTTCTCAGAAGTATTCAGAGGTCCCTGGTCGATTCTGGAGAAACCCATATTGCGCTTGAAATTATTGGCAGAGAGTTGGAAAAAATAGAAAATCAATGCAGTTCTGAACTTGGCTTTGTCTATAATTCAATGATAAGAGTTAGCTGTCAATCAGGCGAGTTTTCGAAGGCTCTGGAGTATGCTGCCAGCGCGATATCTGTCTTTGATGAGCTTGGGGATGATTCACAATTGCCTATGATCTATAACAACATTGCCGGCGTATACCTCAAAATGGGAGAATTCGAGACTTCTCTCGAATATATTGATAAAGCTATCGATCTTTCTCAGAGAAATAATGACAACCACTCTCTCGCCAAATATCTCAACAACAAGGGAATCGCAATTGAGAATATTAAAGGTGATGGTTCAGGAGCGGTATTTATCGAGAAGGCCATTGAGCTCAAAGAAAAGAACTCACTCAAAAGTGACTTACCCAACAGCTACATGAATCTTGCCGACATATATACATATACGGGTAAAGAGGATGAGGCATATGCTCTGCTGAAAAGGTCTAGAGAGGTCGCAAATGAGATTGGAGATGATTTTTCTCTTGCAGAAGTCTGCCGTTATGAGGCGAACTACTACAGGGCTATTGGAGAATTCGGTTCCGCTCTAGAGTCCCTAAAAACTTCTCTCGAGTATCACAAATCAAAAGGCAACAAATCGGAGATTCTTCAGAGACTTATAGTCATCTCAGAGATACAGGAGATCGTAGGTGACGTTCAAGGAGCTTTGCAAAGCCATAGAGAAATATCGGAACTGAACGCAGAGATTTTCAGGGAAGAAGAAGCTAGAATGGTCGCAAAGTTACGAGCATCATTCTCTGCAATGCAGAAACTCAAGGAAATCGAAAGCATGGCAAAGAGAAATCGACAACTCGATGAAGCAAACAGGTTGATAGCCAAGAAGAATGAAGAATTGGTGAAGATGCAAGGTCAGCTTGCATCTTCAAATCAGTTATTGAAGGAGAGGGCTGAAACCGATTCGCTAACTGGGCTGATGAATCAGAAGAAGATGTTTGAAATAATTGAGTACGAGATCGACAGAGCCAAGAGATATGGAAACAGGTTATCCATAATTATGCTGGACATTGATGATTTTAAAGATATCAATGATTCTTTCGGTCATCAGAAGGGTGATGAAATTCTCGAATCTCTTTCATCGCTTATTAGATCCAGTATCAGGAAGATTGATTATGCCTTTCGATATGGGGGAGAGGAGTTCGTTATTCTGCTTCCTTCAACTGGAGTTGAAGGAGCTTCATCCACGGCGCAGAGAATAAGTGAGTCACTGAAGAAAACTAACGAAATACCTGTGACTATTAGCATTGGAGTTGCCGAATGGAGTGATGAATCGGTTAATGATCTCTTGCTTGAAGTGGATGCTTTGATGTATGAAGCAAAGAAGACGGGAAAGAACAGGATCGTGTCCCGCTGAAGATCTGAAACGCACTTTGCTTTGCGAGATGGTAAGAAAAATCTGCTTATGAAAAGTCATAGTATATGATTTGAGTGACAGGAAGTTTTATCAAAAATGAGTTTTGCGTTTCAACGACTACAGATTATAAAGAGGTGCATGAATCTCCTTAGGTCTGAGCTTGATTCTTTGAAAACCCCAGTTACCATGAAATCGGTTAGTCACTTTCCACAGACGAATCGAGAAGTCTCTTGGAGATGCTTCGCTCTGCTTATTTGTTCAGCTGCCGACGGTTGGTTGGTGTTAGTTATATAGATACCATATGTGATAGGCAGAGAATCCATGAAGACAACGACCGACAGGAAATCCATTGCGTAATGAAGTAAGGCTCAAGCTATTCTTTGAAGCTGATCGATTTCGAAGGGCCATGCCGGACATGGAGTAGCCAGAAATACTGGGATCCTTTGGCGAGTTTTCTTTGATCAATCTTATGGAAAGAACCTCCTTTGATTCGAATAAATGCCAGATTATTCCATAAGAGTGCTTATAATGCAAGCTTTTTTTGCCGGGGACAAGGTTTTTTATTTCCAATCTGCATTGGCATTTTGCTACTTATCCACAATAGTAATTTTTTGGCAATCATCCATTTGGAGGAGAAAATGAGAGTCCTATTTCTTGGAACTGCAGCTTATGAGGGACATCCCAACGTGTTCTGTGATTGCGACAATTGCAGAAAGGTCAGAGAGGCCGGTCCAGACAACTTCCGTTTGACCTCGGCCGTTCTTGTTAATGATGACTTATTGATTGATTTTGGGCCAAACATTATGGCCGGCGCTCAGAAGACCGAAAGCACCCTTTTCGATGTCAGAACTCTTCTGATAACTCATTCTCATTCAGACCATCTATATCTGCCAAACTTCGGTTTCAGAATGGACAGATACAATGCTTCGTATGAAAGACTTCCTCCGATGAGTGTGCTAGCGAATCCGACTGT
>JAFGAP010000240.1 GCA_016933635.1 Kosmotogaceae bacterium | reverse complement strand
GTACAGAGAAAGGCCTTTCTCTCCGCTCTCAGAAAGATCACAAGGTTATCAAAGCGTGGATTCTCGGTTCTGATGATCTCCGACAAAGGCAAGTTAAAGTTCTTTCTGAAGGCCGGTGCTCTCCGCTATGAATGCGAAGTATGTAATTATGTTGGTGATGAATTCGTTGCGCAGGTTGATCCGAGAAGGCTGCAGTCTGTCATTTCAAGGATAAAGGATTCTAAGATTCATCTGGTTACACGAAAGGGAAATCTGCTAATGGTGGGAAGGAAGAGCAAGATGTATCTTATGGTTCCCCTTATTAAGTGATATGTGATATCCTCATCTGTTAGTATTGATATGACTGGATTCGCATAGATTCAGCCGAATTTAAGAAGGTACTTCAAAAGTCGGAGTTGAAAAATATGGGGATTCTTGAAACGAAAGGCCTTGGAAAAACCTTTGGTGGAAACAGTGTCTTCAGGAACGTTGATATAGAGCTTGAGGGTGGGCAGCTAACAGTTCTTGGAGGGATAAACGGTTCCGGCAAATCTATTCTCATAAAGACAATCAGCGGTGACATCCGGCCCGATTCCGGAAAGATAATATTTGAAGGTTCTCCGGTGGATTTGACATCGATCGTCCAGGCTAGACGTATTGGCATAAGCGCCGTTTATCAGGAGTACATGTTAGTTCCGGATCTCACGGTCGCTGAAAACATCTTACTTGGCAGTAGGAAGTTCACGATTAACAGAAGGAAGATGAACGATCAAGTCTCTCGTTTTCTTGAGCAGTTCGGGCTGGGGTTCGATCCTTCCTCGAAAGTCTCTTCTTTTTCATCAGATGATCAGGTTCTTCTAGAGTGTGCAGCTGCAGCCTTTTATGGGCCCAAGGTTCTCATCTTGGATGACCTCTTTTCTTTTTTACGAGGTGCGGCCCAGATGAAACTTCTTGAAATGATAGATTCATTAAAAAAAGGAGGAGCGGCCGTTCTTGTCACGACGTCCGATCCAGAAGTAATGGTACTGGGAGATCGTCTGTTCTTTCTGGATTGCTCAGGCATCAAACCTCTTCCTCTGCATACTAAGGAAAGCGATATCTTGGAGATGCTGGGTGTCTCACCTGAATACTCAATAGAGTCAGTTGAAGGGGAGCCGTTAATCGACATAGATAACCTGGCAGATACCGGGATCGACCTGAGTTTGAAAAGAGGAGAGATTCTCTTCATTTCCTGTGACAATGAAGTGTCGTTAAGAGAGTTCACAAGGGCGCTTACGAGGCAGGACCCTTTTTCCGAAAACACTGTGGCAATACTTAGAGAGGCGAAGAACTTCTTCGAAAGATTCTCTTCCAGAGGTCATCCTAGCGAGGCAGAAAAATACTTCTCCGCAAACTTGAAGAACACCGGTCTTGTTTCGCAAATAATGTTGAAGAAGTCCCGTAACTTCAAATCAAAGAGATCACTGAAAAAGAGTTTCATCTTGAACAAAGAAAGCGTGGTTTCTGTGAAGAGCTTTCTTGCTGGGTTGGGGAGAGTTTCCGGTTTTTCCAGTCTTATGCGTGATGAAGATAAGAAACTTTCGCATTTGAGATTCGATGCCTGCGATCTCTTTATCTTCATTAGACCGTTAATCGGACTGGACCCAGTTTCGACAAGCGCCCTCGCTGAAGTTCTGCAGGAGATTGTGGACCGTTCCAAAGCCGCTGTGATTATTTCCGACGATATCAAGAGCGGCAAGCTTTGTACAAGGATTATGAACAAATGCAAATGAACCCTGATTTCTCTTACGAGAAGAAGAAGATTGAGTTTTCCAGCGGGTACATATTCAAAGGGAAACACTATAGATGTTCGATTATCAAGTATCCATCTCTCTATAAGAACAGAATCAAGGGAACAGAAAACGTCGAAATCTACAATTTCTCACCAAGAGAAAGAGCTGTAGGCTCGATAATTATTCTTCATGGACTGGGAACGGTAAATATTCCATTCTTGTTTTGGATGGGAAGCCATCTTGCGAGCGCCGGTCTGCAGGCTTCTGTGATGATCCTTCCGGGAAATTATACGCGAACTGCAACCGGTTCCACTAGTGGAAAAGACTTCTTTTCACCTGATCTCAGAAGGTTGATTGTTTTCTGGGAGCAGGCAGTTGTAGATACAATGACAAGTATCGATCTCCTTCAGCAAGAGAAACTCTGGTGGGATAACAACTGCCTCTTTGGTTACTGCCTCGGTGGAATGATCTCTACGATCGTGAATGCTATCGATCAAAGAATAAACGATATGATATTGATGACAGTTGGTGGTAACATTGCGAAAATCATATGGCAGTCACCGGTACTTAAATCAATCCGTAGTTCACTTAGGAGTGGTTCGGGACAGGAAGGATATCTCAACGATGAAATAAAACTAACCGCTAGATTCGAAGAGGACGCTCGCGCAGTGAAGTCTATGAAAAGTGCAAGTGAACTGATCAAGTCCGATCTTCATCCTTTGTTCAAGATAGATCCTCTCGCTTATGCACGGTTCAACGACAGAAGAAAGGTAACGATGATTGAGGCTCTATTTGACAAGACACTTCCCATACAAACTAGAAAACAGCTTTGGGAAGCCTTTGGAAGACCAAAGAGGTATATTGTGCCTGTCGGGCATGTATCCTGGTTTCCCTTTGAGTATGCTCTTGGCAAGTTCATACTGAAAAAACTGGGAGTAAAGGAGGCCAGAAGAAAACTCAGGCTTTTGGAGAGTACCAAGCCAACTATGGAATAGTCGCTAGGCAAATGGAAAACTATGTCCCTTCTCAGTTGATTTCTTTCAGCGCCGACGCCGATACTCTTGATATGCCACTATTGCCAAAAGATGGCCATTAAAGCGGATCTCCTGGAATTCCCCAAATAATTCAGAAGTGTCCATACCTGCAATCTTGCAGGAGAAAGGGATCTCTTTGATGTTTCTCTTTCAGTCCAATTGGCTGGTTTTCTTTGACACTCGCTTCTCCGCTTTGGAGAAGACCATGCATTAGTCTCGTTTCTCATAATGACAGATTCCTTTCAAACAGCTAATCGAAACCTGTTTCTATAAGCCCAAGAAAGCCACAAAAGAATCTACGAGATTGGGATCGAACTGCTTTCCCGCGCATGTTCTTAGTTCTTCAACGGCCTCTTCAGAGGAAACGGGGTGCTTATAAGGTCTTCCGCTTATCATAACATCGTAGGCATCAATAATAGATATTATTCTTGCGAGAAGTGGAATTGATTCTCCCGTAAGACCTCTTGGATACCCCGAACCGTCCCACCACTCATGATGACTAAGGATCTCATCTGCTATGCCGATAAGTTCGGGTGAGGAAAGGGCGATCCTGAATCCAGCTTCTGGATGAGATTTAATCTTCTTCCATTCCTCAGCCGTCAAACTTCCTGCTTTTGTAAGGATCTCTTCGGGAACCGCAATCTTCCCAATATCATGGAGAGCGCCTAGAAGCAAAAGGTTGTCAAGTTCAGCTTCATTCAAGCCGATAGACTTTCCGAAGTCTCTGCTGAGTGACTTAATTCTCTCAGTGCGCTCTTCCGTTTCGTAGCTCTTGTTGAGGAGACTCTTCTCGAGGACCTCAACCGTCTTGTTCCTCATGGATATGTTGTTAAGGAGTTTATCCCTGTACATTTTCTCCTCTGCCGAAATCAGGATTTCGCTGAAGTCCTGGTCGATGTCGGACTTTGTTCCGATGCCAAAAGAGACACTGATTGGAAGGCTGAATCCAGTTACCTTATTCAAGGACTTTCTGATTCTGCTTACCAGAGATTCTGCTGACTGAGTATCGGTTTGAGGAAGGAGCATTATGAATTCATCTCCTCCCCACCGAGCGATGATGTCGTCGGATCTTACAGAAGATTTAAGACAGTCGGCAACTGCTTTCAAGAGTCGGTCGCCTTCAAGATGCCCGAAGGCATCGTTAACAATTTTCAATCCATTCACGTCACCCATCACGATACTTATCGGCATCTGACGCTTCACGTTTAGCCTTTCTATCTCTTCCTCGAAGAATGATCTGTTGTACAATGCGGTAAGCTGGTCGTGAAATGTCACATAATGAATCTCTCTGTCGGATCTGATTCTCCAAATCGCTTCGACCGCATGGGCCATCAATGTCTCAATCATCTTCATTTCTTCCTGTTTCATTGGAGAATCATGGTAAGAAACAAGGGCACCGATACTTTTCATCGGGACAATCGAAACCGAGTCTTTGCAATCGGCAACAACCTTTCTTATGGATGAGCTTTCAATAAAGGCGGACTTGCCGGTTTCAACACAGTCTCTTAGCACCCCGCTCCTGAATAGGTATCCCTGAACGGATGACACCTCTCCCTGGCTTTCGAGTGTCACTAACTCCTGGTTATACAGGAGATATAGGCTAAACTTCTCCATGCCTAGTATATTTACTGATGCATCGATGATTGAGTGATATATCGAGTCCTCTTCATTTGATTTCTCCATTTTGAGGGCGACAAAATGGAGTTTTGAAACCTTGTCTTTTGTTCTTTCGAGTTCTTCCTTTGCCAGTTTCTCATCCGTGATGTCTCTAACTGCTCCACAGATCCCCTTGATTTTCGATCCCCCATCACAGTAGTTCGGCTTTGAAAACTCGCTAACCCACCTCAGGGTTCCGTCTCTTCTAATAATTCGGTACTCTATTCTTTCTTCTTTGCCCGACCTCACCTCTTCAAGATGCTGTTTGTAACAATCCAGGTCTTCGGGATGAACTATCGACTCCCAGTCGAATTCTCTAGGTTCCGGGGAATCGAGGCTATATCCGCTAATCCTTTCATATGATTCACTTCTCCAGATCTCTGGATCACTTCCATCACTCGAGAACTCGGTCTCGTAGTAGTAATCGGAGATTGTCTCCGACATCGATCTATATCTCTTCATTGAAAGCGAGAGCTGGGCGTCCACAGATCTTTCCCCTTCAAGCTTTGCACTCAGAGAAGCCGTCTTCTCCTTAACCTGTCTTCTCAAAGCTCTGTTCCAGAAGTACATCAAAATTAGCACCAGGAAAACAACGCTTGCTATGGGAATTGCAAAGAACAGCAAATAGAACGAACCATCTCTACCGTCTTCAGCATCAATATTACCGAACCACTTGTTGAAGATTTGCCTATATTCGCCCGTCGAAGAGATTATTGAGAGTCCTTCATTCAACAAAGATAGCAGCTCGGAGTCACCATGTTTCACGGCAAAACAGTATTCAAGACGTGCAACAGGATGTTCAGAAACCATCACGTTCTTCAGCGAGAGCTCGTCAATAAGAAATAATCCCTGAATAGTAGTCATAAGTACCGCATCGACCTCGCCGTTCTCAAGCATTCGCAATGCAATCTCAGGGAATTCGACCCTCACAACTTCGCTACCTACTCCCTCGTTGGTTACAAGTTCATCCATCAGATCGCCCTTTTGCACGGCCACTCGGGACTCTCTCAGGTCATTTAAGGAGGAAAACGCCTCGGTTCGATTGCTATAAAAGATAGAACCATGGAGGATTGTGTGCGGATTGGAGAAATCGACGAGAAGACTTCTGCCTTCTGAGTAGTACATTCCCAACAAACCATCAATTTGACCGGACTCAAGTGCAGATCTAGCACTTATCCATGTTCTGAGCTCTATTTCAATCTCGAAATCGAGTGCCCTTGATATTGCCTGAAGAATATCAACGTTGAAACCTACAGGTATTCCTCTTTCGTTCTCATATTCGAAAGGCGGGTAATCGATATCGCCACTGAATACGTATTTCATCTGTCCAAACAAAGTCAGAGATAATAGCACAAAGAAAACAATTGAAAATGCTTTTCTCATAACACACTCCCAGAAGAAGGCTATCCTCCTCAGAATTTACTATAACATTATGCGGCCTAAATCTATGTAAAGAGAAGAGAGTACTTGTCGACAATCGTTCGATCACATTGAGATGCCTGTTTTGGCGCGACTGATGTGTAATAATTGAAAAGAGGTGATTGCATTGAGAAAAACTCTAGGAAGTGTAGATATTGGTTTGATTATTGGATTGGTTTCACTTGTATTGATTGGTAGCCTTGCATACCTCTTTCCCACCGCGAAGATTCCCGATCCGGGTGGTAATTACGAAGTCGGAGTCGAGATTATTGAGCTGGATGATAACAGCAGGATCGACCCATTTTCCGACGGAGAAATGACCCGGAGGCTCGTGATTGATATATGGTATCCCTCAGATGATACCTCGGGTAAGAGAAGAAGCCCATGGTTCAGGAGTCATTCACTTTTTGTAAATAGCCTGGCCGATAATTACGATCTTTCACCCATTCTGTTTCAACATTTGAGAGCCGTCAAAACCAATTCATTTATCGGCGCGGCTCCTTCGACCGAAGCAAGGAATTTGCCTGTAGTAATCTTATCTCCCGGAATGCCGGCTATAGTTCCCTTATATTTTTCATTTGCGGAGTATTTGGCTAGCAGAGGTTTTGCAGTGATTGGTATTGAGCATCCTTACGCTGCGTCGGTTGTAGAGTTTTCTGACGGGAGTCAGTTTCACTTCAACAAAGATAGAGTGCTCGATCTTCCTGGAGTTGAGACGTTTGAAGAAGGTGCTAGGCTTTCTATGGAGTTGATGGCCGATGATCTGTCTTTTGTAATAGACAGTTTGTCTAAATTGAACGAAAGTGGACATCAGCTGGCGGGTATATTCGATCTTGACAGAGTTGCTGCATTTGGTCACTCTGGCGGTGGAGGAATTGTGCACTTCGCATCAATTGATGATAGTCGAATAAAGGCCTTGCTTTCGTATGATCCAGCGCTTTTCATGCTCAATGATAATGACATTGAAAAAGGTATTAAGATACCTTCGCTGATCATTGAAACCGATGAGTGGAAATACCGTGAAGAATCGGGAAGGATATCGGACCTAATAGAAAACAGCGTTTTTCCGCCCTATCATATAAAGATCTCCGAGGCCAGACATCCGGATTTTGCAATGCTAGATCATCTGTCGCCATTAGCTCATTATCTTGACTTCACTGGTAGTTTCATGAAGAACGGTGGCGAATATTATCTCTACGGCATTATTTACAGCTTTCTCGAATACACATTTGGCAATCTAAGTGAAAGTGAATTACTTTCTAGACTTCTTCATAGAGATGATGTGAGAGTATTCAAAGGGATTCATGAGATCCTTAGGTAACTTTTTCTTTTTCAGCATCAAAGGTACGACTGAAAGATTGATTGCTGTATTCGCTATCATACCCATTGAAAGCAGTCCGCCTAAATGGAGAGAGATCTCAGTGGCGCGGAAATTTAGAGCCAAATCCAGTGGAAAAGGCGACTGTATTCAAAAGAGTTGTGGGACTGACCTTCTGCACTGATGACAATAAGCCTGGTTTACCTTGGCTTTTTTGTTCAGTTAATTGAGGAGTAAAGTATTGGGTTCAAGAGCATGCTTTGGCAATGGCAGGGGGATTTCCTTCTGTTTTCTGTTCCAGCTTTGATCTGGTACACGATCTAAGAATTGATGATAGCCGTCGCTCTTTG
>JAFGAP010000035.1 GCA_016933635.1 Kosmotogaceae bacterium | reverse complement strand
GCTGCTTGCGATAGGAATGGTTACCGGCGCCATAGTCACTCTCACGCTAATACCAAAAATTGTCAGCAAATGGAAGATGTCAACTCAATGATAGTTGCATGACAGAGAGTGAAACAGAGGCCAGTATCTGCCACTTACAGAGACTAGTCACCTTCGGTAGCCAGTCTTTGCTTCGCAAAGTCCAGTTAGGCTTTTCGGCCGAGAACAGCTGAAATCTCAAGAACTGAAAGCAAAAAAACGACGAAAAATTCAACTTCAGTAATGTGGCTTAGTTCCTATAAGAATAAATCAACAATCTATCTGCCAATGGGCCCAATCTTATTAATCTACAAGCCTCGATCGGACAATTGTTAAGTCTTGCATAGAAGTGGTTACGCAAGCTGTCCATTCTTTCTGGTTGCTTAATCTCGTTCATCTCAACCGATTCATATTCACTAACATTGACAATGGGAGAATTCGGAAGTATGCTTAGTAGGAAAAGTGGGACTAGTAGTACACGTCAAACATGTGTGAATCGCTAATTCGAAGGGAGGGGAGTCACTTTGAAGACGAAAAGTGAAAGTGACGGGAAGTATATGGGCTCGGTTAAGGTAGGTCAGAAGGGACAGATCGTAATTCCAAAAGAAGTCAGAGACATGTTTGGAATTTCCCCGGGAGACACGCTGATACTACTTGCCGACACAGAGAAAGGGATTGCACTGGAAAGATATGGCGTTTTCGACAAGATCGCCGAGGCGATTCTGTCAGGAAGAGCAAGGGAAGTCTATCCAGATTACAGCGAAGAAGACTCGATTAGATTCGCGAAAGCCGTAAAATCGATCGAAGATGAGGATGAAGAGAAATGACAGCTATTGAGACAAAGAGCTTATCAAAGACATACAAAGCAACGAGAGCAGTGGAAGATCTCAATCTTACAATTGAGAGGGGTGAGTTGTTCGCATTACTAGGGGTTAACGGCGCGGGAAAGACCACTACAATCAAAATGCTTTCCTGTCTCATAAAATCGACAAGTGGAGACGCAACGATTATGGGAAACAGTATTGTCACCTCGCCACTAAAAGTGAAGGAAATCATAAACGTATCACCACAAGAAACGGCAGTGGCTCCGAATCTTTCCGTGCGTGAGAACCTTGAATTAATGTGTGGAATCTATGGCCATAATTCGAAAAGAGCACGACAGATGACAGACGAGGTGATTAGAACTTTCTCTCTTTCAGAAATCGAAAAAACCAGAGCTAGAATTCTCTCAGGGGGTTGGCAACGCAGGCTTTCGATTGCTATGGCTCTAATCACGGAACCGGAAGTCCTTTTTCTCGATGAGCCTACCCTCGGCCTAGATGTTCTTGCTCGCCGCGGGCTATGGCGAATTATTCAAGAAATGAAGGGGAGAATCACTATCGTTCTTACTACACATTATCTTGAAGAAGCGGAAGCACTTGCTGATAGAATCGCAATCATGTCTCGTGGAAAGCTGGTGGCTGTTGGAACTGCCGATGAGCTTGAAGCGCTCACGAATACAGGTAGCTTTGAAGATGCCTTTGTTGCGCTATGCGAGGGAGAAAAGAACTATGAAAATGAGTAGTTTTGCGATAAGAAATTCGAAGGAGCTACTTAGAGACAAACTGAATCTTGCCTTCGGCATTGGTTTCCCCGTGATTATTCTACTGATGCTTTCCTTAATTCAGTCCAATGTGCCTGTGGAACTCTTCGCGATCGAGAATCTGACTCCGGGTATTGCCGTCTTTGGTCTTTCTTTCATATCCTTGTTCTCGGGAATGATCATTGCGAAGGATCGAACAAGCTCCTTCATGCTGAGGCTTTTCACTTCTCCCATGAAAGCAATAGACTACATACTAGGATACACTTTGCCTTTACTTCCCATGGCTGTTCTGCAAATACTCGCTTGTTTCCTGGTAGCCATACCGCTGGGACTGAATGTCAGTATAAATATTCTTCTGACAGTCGCTGTACTGATGCCGGCGGCAGTAGTAAATATTGCGTTAGGCTTGCTTTGCGGAAGTCTTTTAACAGAGAAACAGGTCGGCGGACTTTGTGGTGCGCTGCTTACCAATGGCTCTGCCTGGCTCTCCGGTGCGTGGTTCCCTGTTGAGTTGGTCGGTGGAGCCTTTAAGGCAGTCGCGGGGGCCTTGCCTTTTCTGCATGCGGTCAATGCAGGTAGATACGCTTTGAACGGTGAATACAGCAGAATAATGCCGGAACTTATATGGGTCTTTGGCTATGCAGCGGCACTAATGGTATTGGCAATCATCGCCTTCACAAAAAAGATGAATAGCGATAACCCCTGAGGTGTGTCTCTGTCAGTAATTTCCCTGCATAGTAAGGATTGCCTCAGGTATGCCCCACGCTGAAAGATCTGCATGGATCGTAAACGCGGGTCTCTGGTCGCTGTGAACCGTTCGTTGCAAAAAAATGTAAGAGGGCGGAGGTAGGACGTAAGAAGAGCAAGCAAATCTTGCATTTCTAACCTTTAACGTGTCACCTCTAGCCTCTGGTTAGAGAGGAGAGATGAGGAGACGGAGGAGAAGAACTACATTCCGTAAACGAGCGCCGCGGGATAACAGTCGGACCACGTTGCGTCATCCTCCTACGCCTTTCGCGTCATCCTCGTGTATTGTCATAAGAGAGAGAGTATAGAATGAGGGTAGAGGGAGTAGCCAGTCGTCATCCTTAGGCTTAGAGCCTG
>JAFGAP010000239.1 GCA_016933635.1 Kosmotogaceae bacterium | reverse complement strand
TATTGCAAACTCTCTCATTCCTGGAACATCTATAATTCTTCCTCCATAAGGAAGAAGATGCACCTGAGAGGAAGTGGTTGTATGCTTCCCCTTGTGTGTGGAATCACTTACTTCGCCCGTTCTAACGTTTGAATTGCAAATCGCGTTCACTAGAGAGGATTTTCCGACACCCGAACTTCCTGCCAGCACCGAAGATCTCCCCTGAAGAGCCGACTTGACCTCTTCTAGGCCCGCTCCGGAGACGGTACTCGTAAGAAAAACCCGGTATCCAAGATCACGATATTTCTGGATGTCTGCCTTCGTTTCTTCAGAAAGGCCCAGGTCGTTTTTGTTGAAAACAATTATCACGTCAAGGTCCGATCCTCTCGCTGCAGTAATGTACCTTTCGATCAAGCTCTTGTGGTAAGGAGGATCCTTTATCGCCACGACAATGAGAACCTGATCGACGTTTGCGGCGATAACCTGATGGAGATGTCTCCCTTTTTTGCCTGCCCCTTTCCTGACAAGACATTTCTGACGGGGAAGAACCTCGGTAATTATTCCCTGGTCCTTCTGAAGCCTTTCGAAAAGGACCCTGTCGCCAACGGCAACAACGTTCTTCTCTGTTCTTTCCTTTTGAAGAAGCTTTCCTCTGAGAAGACAGCGGAAGAATTCGCCTGACTCAGATCTTACTTCTATCATGCCTTTCTGAACATTAGTTACCTCACCATTCATGATTGACCTCCAATTATTCGAGTTGGTTTAAAGAAAGAAAAACCACGGGTTCTTACCGCCGTGGTTGAATAATCGGAAAAAATTGCCTTTCAGCAACTAGATTCCAAAAGAAGCGCGGTGTAAGAACCCATGGGGTTAAGGAAACAATCAAAGATATCTGCCATATACACCACCTCCTTTATGGAACAACCAATTATATAACATGATTTGTGTATTCTGACAACAGGATAGCCGGAATTCGATGATGACTAAAATCACGCGATCTATTTGAAAGATCCGATTCAGTGAAAATCTTTCTTGGATAAGAGCGTGCGAGAATAATCGTTCACTAGATCATTTCCTGGAGAAAGCGAGAATAGACAATGATTGTCCATTGTTCTTTAGTAGAGAAGATCGGCTGCGTTTCTCAGCAGTATGTTGCTTAATCTTGTTATGAATGAAACCTAGATGTAGTATTAAAAGACTAATATTTTACCGACCGGTAAGTAAAAAACTATTGGGGGTGTTATTCATGGGTATTGTAGAAAGTATGAAGGCTTCCATGCTGAGACAGGCAGGGAAGTATGTTGGTTCACTCGTCAGGAATTCTTCTACTGAGAATATTGGAAAACTGTTCGGAACTGTTGCTGCTTTGACGAAAGAACCGACAAAGAGTGGTTTGAAGAAACTGACTCAGATGGCTAAGGAAGAACATCCAATGATTGTATCCTGGCAGAACGTTTTCAAGAGATCGAGCCCTAAAGCAGTCGAAAAGGCCATGACGAATCTCGTTGTAAACGAATTCGCTCTGGGTGAGAAGATTCGTCAGGAAAAGATGCTTGAGCATGAGGTAGTCATTCCAAAGCTGGTTGTAATAAGCCCGACGTACGCCTGTAATTTGAACTGTGTGGGCTGCTATGCCGGTCTCTACGGAAGAAAGTACCAGCTTTCTAAGGAAGAGGTAAGTTCGATTATCAGACAGTCCAATGAACTCGGGATCTACTTCTTTATTATCACTGGTGGAGAGCCTTTTGTGTGGCCGCATCTTCTAGAGATTTTCGAAGAGTTCAATGATTCTTACTTCCAGGTCTACACCAACGGCACTCTTATCACCAAGGAAGTCGCCCAGAAACTGGCCGAACTAGGCAATGCGACATTTGCTGTCTCAGTAGAAGGCTTTGAGGCCGAAACAGACTGGAGACGTGGCCGAGGTGTCTTCCAGAAGATAAAGCAGGCCTGGGCAAATCTGCGAGAGGCAGGAGTAATTTACGGTACCTCCGTTACCGCGACCAGGCTGAACCACGAGGTCATGATGAAGGACGAGTTCTGGCAGTTCTTGAAGGACGAAGGTGTTTCTTACGCCTGGGTCTTCCAGTTTATGCCAGTAGGCATGAATCCTTCTATGGATCTTGTTCCAACACCGGAACAGAGATACGAAAGATTCTACAAGACCGAGCAACAGAGGCTCGGTGGAGACTTCGCATTCGTTGCCGACTTCTGGAATCACGGATTCCTCACGAATGGTTGTTTGGCCGCCGGTGCAAAGTATCTTCACGTCAATGCCAAGGGTTACGTCGAACCATGTGTCTTCCAGCAGTTTGCCGTAGACAGCATAAGGGAGAAGAGTCTTTTAGAGATTCTTAAATCGCCGTTCTTCACCGCATACAAGAGAATGGTTCCCTACAGCAACAATCTATTCAGACCCTGTCCAATCATTGACAACCCGAAAGTCCTAAGGGCAATGGTCAACAAGTTCCACGCCATTCCTCAGCATGATGGAAGCGAGAACGTTGTTACAGAGCTCGCCGGTCAGCTTGACGAACTCGCCGAAGGCTGGAAGAAATACGCAGACAAGCTATACTACGAGGAAGGTTTTGCCGAGACCCATCCCGCGCACAGGGGCGTGTACGATTTCAATGTTAGAATGAGAAAGTACGCCAACAACGAAGAAAAGCTTGCTATAGACAAAAAACCTTGAGGGGATGGTGGATCCGGTGCGAGCAAAGTTGTCTTCTAGAGAGAGGATTATAAGAGCCGCCCGGAAGGCCTTTGCGGAGAGAGGTCACGACGGCGTCAGCATGTCTGAGATTGCCCAGATAGCTGGAGTGAAAAAGGCGCTAATCTATTACTACTTTCCGAGCAAAGAGGATCTTTTTTACGAAGTCTGGCAATATTCTATAGATGAGCTCGAGGATCATGTCTTTTCCGAAACAAGGGACGAGAATGTCTATGTCTCGAAGCTCAAGAGGATTCTCAGATCGTACATAGATTTCATAACAAACAAGAATGAGATTAAGAAGATTATGGATCAAGAACGTGCGAACCTTAGCAGGGAGGACAATGAGTCTTGGAAGAGAGTTAGGGACAGATACGAAGCACTGAAAGAGAAGCTGTCCTCGGCTATAAATGATGCAAAGACTGCTCAGGAAATTTCGATGGACGTCGATCCAGATAGCGCAGCAGACCTGATATTGAATGGTTTCAGCATAACGGAAGACCCTGACGGTCTAGAAAGCATAAGAGAAATAATCTGGAGAGGGTTAGTTAGCAACTCCGGAGAGTAAGAAGAAAGAAGAGAGGGACTCAGTCCCTCTCTTTTTTTGTTCCTCTTCGTTTGAAGTCGAGAACCTCTCGAAATTTGGAATACTCTTCTTCGAAGCTCTTCCCTGAAATCTGAAGAAATCTCAGGTACAGAACGTCCAGGATCATCACCTGCACTATACGAGTGACAAGTCCGCCTTCGGGAAAGATCAGCTTTGAGTAATAGCTTTCAAGATTCACCTTCGAGTAGCTGCTCAGCCTTGATCCCGCCGGTGTTATCGTGATAACGGATGTTCCCGTCTTCTCGGAAAACTTCAGCGCGTCCAGCAGATCGACGGAAGTTCCGGTGCTTGATATCACTACGATAACAGAATCATCTTTGAGGTTGTATGCCGATATCATCTGCTCGTATCCGTTCTCTATGAGCTTGACTCTCTTGCCGCTTTGAAGCATCTTCAGATAGAGATCGTGTCCCGCTACCGCATCAAAACCGAAAGCGTAGATATCTATGTTTTCGCTCTCGACGAGTAGTTCGGCCGCTTTCTTTATGTCGTCCTCGCTAAGACGGGAATAGGCTTCGCGAATCGTTGTAGACACGAGGTCCTCGTAGGCGTCCAGGTCCTCGATCAGAATGGTTGACTTCTCTCTCTGCACAAGCACGTTAATCTCACTCGCAACAGCCAGTTTCAGCTGTGAGTAACCCGTGAAGCCCATCTTCTGTGCAGTCTTCACGACCATAGAAGGAGAGACATTCAATCTTGCCGCAAGATCGTTCACGGAAAGCTCTAGAGACGCTTCTGGATTTGTCATGATGAAACCGGCTATCTTCTCCTCCGTTGGGGTGAAGAGTCCCAAAGCTTCATTGTATGACTGTATGAGGCTACTCATTATTGCTATTTGGTAGTCCTTCAGCTTTTATTGTTTCGAACCATTCAGCAAGCTCTGACCGAATCTCATCCGGAACGTTACTCATGAAATTTGGATCATCGTGAGTGTAATCGATCATTCCTTCTGCGATTCCAACCCTTTTCGACGTCCCGAAGGGAAGTGTGCCGGATTTGGCATCTGCTATCGTATTCTTCACCAGAAGGTCCATGTGCTTCAGGAAACTCCCGAGAATAACAGAGGGGTTCATATGTATCATGTTAGAGTCAACCGTGATCACATACTTGCCTCTGACCGAGGCTTCTTCAATAACCCCTATGCCACTGCCACCAGCAATGGAGAGGATTATGTCTGCTCCGGCATCGAACTGCTTCGCAGCGAGTTCGCTCCCTCTGGCGGGATCTGACCAGCTCCCCACAATGCCGAAAAACACTCGAATCGAAGGATCAACAGTCTTGACGCCATTCT
>JAFGAP010000034.1 GCA_016933635.1 Kosmotogaceae bacterium | reverse complement strand
TTCTATCTAGATCCGGAGGTTCAAGATGCGGCTTATTAAAGTCTTAACGCTTATAACAGGTCTTTTTATTGTTCTTTGCTTCTCTCTCACTGGATGCATTAAACCCGAGGTTTACTACTCTCTTTCGGGCCAGGTAGTTCCCTACTTTCCAGAAAGCTCTGCTCTCTATAGTCTTCAAAGAGCTTCAGCATACTCTCCCAGATTTTCCAGTAAAGACATTGAGCAGGGTTTCTTGAGTAATCAATTTGTTGTCCTCTTCGATAGAGGGTTTGATTCAACAATAATATCGGGCGTTTCCGGAGTAGAGATCCTCGATGAGTTCTATTCAAGAGATGGTTCCTTTGGCTATGCCGTTGTGAAGACAGACGATCCATCTTCGTTGTTTGGAATTGAAGGGGTCAAGTCAATCGAACCTGAAAGGATTTTTACTCTTCAATCCGAAGAAAGTGTCCCTAACGATCCGCTGTATCCTATTCAATGGAACTATCCGATGATTCAGATGCCTCAGGCCTGGACAATTGCAAAGGGAGCGTCAACAGTTGTAGTAGCCGTTATCGACTCCGGCACAAGACCTGACCACCCAGATCTATCAGGCAGACTGCTTTCTGGATACGACGTCTACAATGATGACAGTGACCCAATAGACGAACCCCCCGCAGGAAAGCTTTCACACGGAACCCATGTGACAGGTACTATAGCTTCATCGACCGACAATCTCGAGGGTGTTTCGGGAATGATCTGGAGCAGTTATCCCGTTCTCCTTCCAGTCAAAGTCTTCGAGTACGATGAATACGGAAGAAGCGTCACAACGGAGAGCATTCTTGCGAAGGGAATTTATTATGCAGTCGATCATGGAGCCAAAATAATAAACATGAGTCTTGCAGGGCCGGACTCTCCGGTTGTAGCGGCGGCCGTTCAATATGCATCGGAAAATGAAGTTTTAATGATCGCCGCATCAGGCAATTACAGTTCCTCAAGCCCATACTATCCGGCTTCTTACGAAGAAGTGATATCAGTCGGAGCAGTCGACAATACGATGCAAAGGGCGGGTTATTCGAATTATGGGGCTTCACTGGATTTCGTCGCACCGGGTGGTTCGAGCAATTCTCAGATTCTCAGTACCTGTTATTCTTCAACTGAAGGCAATGATTACTTGTATATGACCGGTACTTCGATGGCCGCTCCTCATGTAACCGGACTGGCCGCGCTCTTGATGGCCGAAGGATACGCCGGCAAGGACGGCTCAGGTGAGGAGATAATAAGGAAGATCCTGAGAGAAACGTCTCTTGATCTGGGAGAAAGTGGCTGGGATCCATACTATGGCTTCGGACTGGTTCAGGCTTACGATTCTCTTGGCTACGACGAAGAATGTAGGCCACTATTGGTTCAGATCTTATCTACCTCGGGCGAAGTCATTAGGGAGACTGAAGTCAATCCAGACGGTTCCTTTCACTTCGATGGACTCACGGAAAACTACATAAAGATAAGGGTATGGAGAGATTTCAACGGAAACGAGGAGATAGACAAGGGAGACCTTATCGGCTATTACGGGTATCCGGAATCCGACCAATATCTCGCCTGGAACCCCTCTCTTGATTACGCGGAAACTCTATCTTATCTTGGCAGCGGTAGTTACGAACTCACTAATACCTTAAGCTTTTTTCCAATAATAGAATCCTCAAAATAGGACCAATTAAGAGGGCTCCCTTCAGGGAGCCCATTTTTACCTAAACCTTCTCGAATTCCTTCGCGAGAACCCTTACTGGTGTTGGATTACCCAGATTGTCGGAAACCGGGCAGCGATCCTCTACTGACTTTGCCCACTCTTCTAGAGTTTCTTCGTCAGCATCCGTATCGACTTTCATTTCGGCTGTAATTTCCTTATAACCTGCTCTGTCTTCGTAGGACTTCCCAAAAAGCCTGGCAGGATTCAACGGACCATAGACATCTATTTCCAATCTGTTTATCTTGAAACCCATCTCATCTGCAACAAGATGTCCTACTACATTCAGACAGCCGGCAAGTGCGGCGAGAACGTATTCCACTGGATTGGCTCCCTTATCTTCTCCGCCGAGATTGGGTGGCTCGTCAACAATCATAGTGAAGTTTCTTGCCTTCACCAATACTCTGGCAGCACTTTCTGAAGTTGCTCTTACTCTGAAATTTGCATCTGGCATACCATTTCCTCCTTTTTGTTACTTCTTTCACAAATAGTATAACCGTCATCGGACATGAAATAGTTAAGCCGATATAAATTCTCCGTAAATAAGATAACTATCACTCGTTGTTTGGTTAAACGGCCTTGCACTCTACGTTTTTTCTCCAGATGGCGTTCCTTACTCTTTAAGAAGCGGTTCAGCCCTTAGCTTGCAGATAGTTTTGCAGCATAAAAAACCAGTGAAGGAGAGACCTCCGATTTTTTTGGAAAGAGATCTCTTCTGCCCACATCAAAACAGTGAGGTTATTCTTACTATATAGAGAACTAATCGCGAAATCCCATTTACAGGAAATATCCAGATAATTCAACGCTCGTAGCGGATGAAAAGAGCTCTTGATTACTTCTTTCTTATCTTGTACCCATCTCTCTCGTCAAGTACTTCATACCCCTTTTCCGAGATCAGCTCCCTCAGCTCATCGGCCTTCTCCCAGTTCCTTTCCTTCCGTGCGCCATTTCTTTGATTAGCCAATTCGATGATTTCTTCTGGAATGGTCTTACTTTCTACTTCAGAGAGGCCCAAGCCAAGAACTTCATCGAATCTGTCGATCAGGGAGAGCTTTTCACCGGGTCGAAGATCTTCGCTGTCGACGGCTTTCCACAGAACGGCGAGGGCTCTTGGTGTATTAAGATCATCATTTATAGCCTCATGAAATTCATTCATAAGATCACCATCGGGTCTGGCTTCTGACTCATTCAATTCTCTTAGCTCCTCAATTCTAGTGATAAGTTTCTTCATGGCGCTCTTCGCGCCATCGAGAGCTTCCATTGTAAAGGCCAACTGCTTCTTGTAATGGGCGCCAAGAAGATAGTAGCGATAATCTGTGGGCTCGTAGCCCCTGTCAAGAAGAGTCTGAAGAGTAATGAAGTTTCCAAGGGATTTAGACATCTTTTCCCCTTCCCCAATGACAAGAAACTCCGAATGCAACCAGAAGTTCACCCATTCATGTCCAAAAGCCGCCTCACTTTGAGCGATCTCATTCGTATGATGAACTGGAATGTGATCAATACCACCTGTGTGAATGTCAAATCTCTCACCAAGATACTTTGAAGACATCGCGGAACATTCAATGTGCCATCCGGGAAAGCCCCTACCCCATGGTGAATCCCACTGCATTGCGTGGTTCTCATATTTGTATCGAGTGAACCACAAAACGAAATCAAAGGGGTTCTTCTTGAAGGGATCGCTCTCAACTCTTGAACGAATCTTCTCTTCATCAAGCTGGAGCCTTGCCAGTTTTCCGTAATCGCGAAGCTTTGAAGTATCGAAGTAGACGTTGCCGCCAGCTATGTAGGTGTAGCCGTTGGCTTCGATTTTACGGATCATGTCTATCATATCTTGCACGTGCTCGGTCGCCCTGCAAGTAACAGTTGGAAGAATGATCCTCAATCTTTCAAGATCTGTGAAGAAAGCCTTCGTATAGAAATCAACAATTTCCCAAACCGTCTTACCCTCGCGTCTTGCACCTGCTTCCATTTTGTCTTCGCCTTCGTCCTCGTCTCCCGTAAGATGGCCAACATCAGTTATGTTCATTACGTGCCTTACTTTATAGCCGTTGAAAAGAAACATCCTTTTGAGGGTATCGGCAAAGACGTAAGCTCTAAGATTACCAATATGGGCAAAATTATACACTGTCAGTCCACACGTATATATTCCTACCTCGCCCATCTTCAAGGGCTTGAAGACCTCTTTCCTTCTTGACATGGTATTCGTCAGCTTTATTTCCATCCTCTGCCTCCCTTCCTTCCCAATTACTTTTGCTATATATTCATTATAAGGTCGTTTCTAGTCTTCATTTCCTCTGTTCTAGGACCATACGATATGTAATCTATCTCCACACCGGTTTCTCTTTCTATGAATGTCATATACTTTAGAAAGTTAATATGATCAGTGGAAGGCCAGCCGCTTACAGTTTCATAAATCGGCCTTGCTTTGAAGAAATCAAATGAAGTTGAAGGCATTTCCTTTACCACTCCATCAACATCATATGCCACACAAACCTTTACTTCATCCAAGCCGTTTAACACATCACCCTTAGTGATGACGAAGCCTGTCAGCCCTGACCTTATCCTTGCATACCTGAGTGCCGGAAGGTCAAGCCAGCCAACTCTTCGAGCTCTACCCGTTGTTGCACCATATTCCTTCCCTCTTTCGCGAACGAGGTCCCCCACTTCAGAAAACTCTTCGGTTGGGAAGGGACCGGAACCCACCCGAGTCGTGTAGGCTTTGAGAACCCCATATACATTGTCAAGTTCGAAGGTCGAAAAACCCACCGACGATACACCGTGAGCCATACATGCTCCGGAAGTGACAAACGGGTATGTCCCGAAATCAAGATCTAGAAGGACACCTTGAGCTCCCTCAAAGAGTATGGAAGTACTCCTGAAGACCCTGAACATGTCTACCGCACTGGTGAAATTGACGCTGAGCCTTTCAAGCTTAGTCTTGAGTCTATCCAAATAGGTTGTCATTTCGCCAAATGAAAGGGTGAAATCCCTGTTGTATTTCATTCTTTTCATGTGATAGATGGCTTCAAGTCTTTCTTTCAAGAGTGATTCATCAAAGAGACCATAGAGCTTCAGCCCCTCCCTGGAGACCTTGTCGGTGTATGAAGGGCCTATTCCTTTTCCAGTAGTCCCTATTGGCACCTTTCGCATTTCTTCTATGAACAAGTCCTCTTCTTTGTGCCATGGAAGAACCATAAATGCTTCAGGATCAAGATAGAATCTACTTGAAATACCGGGAAAGTCCGCTTCCAGAGTTTCCAGTTCATCGATCAGTTGTTCCACATCTATCACCATTCCGGCACCGAGAAAACCCTTTGAACAACTACGAGGATTGATCGAAGGCAAAAGATGGTTTACGTATTTCTTGTCCTCAACAAAAATTGTGTGACCGGCGTTTGCACCACCTGAAAATCTGACTATCCACTCGAAATTTTCGGAAAAGTAATTGACCACCTTTCCCTTTCCTTCATCGCCCCATTGGGCACCAACAACGGCAAGTTTCCTCACTTAGTTACCTCCATCAAAAGCTCTTTCGAATATTTGGTCAACGTTTCTCAAATAATACTCAGGTTCAAAAAGCCGTATTGCTTCTTTTGAATTAAGATACTTAGCTATTTCTCCACTTGATAAGACCACCTCTTTGAAATCCAGTCCATTGTCCCAGCAATTCATAGAGAGGTCTTGAATTAATCTATAAGCGTCTTCCCTGGACATACCCCTGTCAATAAGCGACAACATAACCCTTTGTGAGAAGACCAGGTTTCTAGAGGCCTTGAAGTTCTCCATCATCCTGTCTGTATATACGACAAGATTGCTAACCAAATAGGCAGACCTTTCAGCCATGTAATAGAGAAGCATCGTAGCGTCGGGAAAAATTATCCTCTCTACACTGGAATGTGAAATGTCTCTTTCATGCCAGAGAGAGATGTCCTCTAGTGACGCCAGCACATAACCCCTGACTATTCTCGCCATGCCTGTAAGTCTTTCGCAAATAATGGGATTCTTCTTGTGAGGCATTGCGGAAGAACCTCTTTGACCCTCTCTAAAAGGTTCCTGAACTTCCAGGACCTCAGTTTTCTGAAGATGCCTGAATTCGGTTGCCATTCTCTCTATTGACGAGGCAGCTATTGCAAGCGCCGCAACAAATTCTGCGTGGACATCTCTCGGTACTATCTGAGTTGAAACAACAGCTGGTTTCAAACCAAGTTCCGCAAGAGCAATTCTCTCAATCTCAAGTGAAATGTTGGCGTAGTTTCCAACTGCCCCACTTAGTTTCCCAACCGCGCAATTCTCCGTGGCCATTTTTAGACGATCTATTGCCCTCTTTATCTCCACGTAAAAGGAGAGAAGCTTTAAACCAAACGAAGTCGGCTCTGCATGAACGCCGTGTGTCCTTCCCATGCAAACCACATCTTTGTAATCAACCGCTCTCTCTTTCAACGCCTCTGAGAGTTTTTCCAAAGCATGAATTATGAGCTTTCCCGACTCCGTAATTGCAAGTGAAAGCGCTGTGTCTACAACATCGGAAGAAGTAAGTCCAAGATGAAAGTATCTGGCCTCATCTCCCATATTTTGTGTCACTGATTTGATGAAAGCTATTACATCATGGTCAACTTGGCTTTCGATCTTCAGTATTGAATCTAGATCCACTCTTGCTACCGATGCAACCTTATCATGTGTGCCCTGAGGGACAAATCCTGTCTTCTCGTAGGCCGCCACTACAGCCAACTCCACTTCAAGCCATCTTTCATATTGGGCTCTAAGCTCCCAGAGGTCTTTCAGGGGTGAAAGCGCGTATCTCTGTATCATAATTGACCTCCCTGACCAACAGATAATAGTTTACATCATAGCTAACATCAATGTCTTTCGGAAATGTCATCCATATGAAAAGATTCTTAGACCCTATGGTTATACGAAGAAAGCCAAGACTCGCAACATATAGCGACGCTTTCGGACACACAAGAAGTATGCTAGATTCTCTGAAGAGACTGTTCACGCGATCGAATTGAATGCCGAAAGTTCTCAAAGAGAGTTTAATGTCAATATATTATTCTTACTATCCATTCAAAGAGAGTGCTTATCTCTGCCTTTTTCGATGTCACGAAATCGATTATCTGATCAGCTGTCTTCGGTAATTTAAGAAGATAATCACCAACCCCTGTCTGCTGATATATGGAGATAGCTCCTCTGGCATTTTCTCCAACGGCAACATTTGCCATTGAAAAGCCTCCAATCGCGTAGTTCCTGGCGATAGCCATTCCACCAAGGGCAAGATCATAGGAAACAGCAAGACCTCCAGCCGCAAAGTACAAAGAGAAAGCAAGACCACCAAGTGCGAATATCAGGCTAGACGATACTCCACCGGCAGAAAACAAAATGGAAAATGCTAATCCACCAAAGCTTAACAGACCAAATGAGATACCGCCAATGGAGAGTACGCCTACTGCAATGTTTCCAATTGCGATGACCCCCTTAGCAACCCCAAAGGGGCAGGTATTAACATGAACAATCGGTAGTCCGGCAATGGCACTCTTTGAAACATACTCATATCCATAGAGACTTCTCTTATGGCCGGTAACTGAAGCTCTTGAATGTGCCTTTGGATAAAGCGGCTTCCTTTCTTCCAAAAACCTCCCTGCATACTCATTGGGGGAGCCTAACACCTTGAAAGGGTCATCCATACCACTGTCAAAAACCCTGTTCCGGATGTCGTAGTACATCTCCCTTCTCAAGTTCTCTCTCGACATTCTGTCAATAGAAATTGAATTCATTGAGATCCGCAAATACTGAGAAATCCTCTTCTCATTGATCATTTCACTCACCAGTTTTCATATTACGGAGCAAATTTCTCACACTTAATCATATGCTTTCATTATCGCCGGGTCTTCTTTCATCAAGTGTTCTGCGATAGAAAACATATCGGTCTTTTTCCAGAATGAAAGCTTCTGATGAGCAACGAGATATTTCATTGGAATTGGATGAGTACCGATTACAACCGGAATTTCATAATAGCTTTCGATGAACTCCTTGAAATGACTCAGTCTCGGACAAGGTGGATATCCCACTACCATTCCCGTCGCCAGGTGTATGACTTCTGCACCGTTTTTTATCATTTCCTGAGGTACGTATTCTACATTTCCACCGGGACATCCTCCGCAGTAGGAATAACCAACAAGCTGCAGTTCTTCATCTTTCGGATATAATGCAAAACCCCCGACATGTTCTCTCATGGCCCTAAGACACTTACCACCACCGCAATTCTGATAGCGCCCACAGATAATTATCCCTATCTTCTTCACATGAACACCCCTTCCACTTTCGAGTATCTGTCATTCTCATTATAGCAAGTATTAGCAACGAAAATCCTTCAACATGCACCATTGCCTATCTTCAGAAATAGCTGTATAATTCTACGGCGCTAATCTCGTCGGAGGTAGTTATGAAGGATTTCACTAAGCGAATGCTCTCGATTGCCATACCAATTACTCTTCAAAACCTGATATCTACCGGCCTCAATCTCGTAGACAATTTGATGATCGGGCAGCTGGGTACAACTGCCATAGCTTCAGTGGGGCTGGTCAATCAAGTAGTATTCATTCTTAACATACTTACCTTTGGTATTTCCAGCGGGGCCGGAATATTTGTCGCTCAGTTTTGGGGCAAGAGAGATGAGAAAAACATCGAGAAAACCATTGGACACATACTATATATAACCATGGGAGCCGCCGCAATATTCTTTGTCCTGCTTTTCTTCTTGCCTGAGAGAATTCTCATGATCTTCACTACAGATGTCGAAGTAATAAGGACAGGGACAGTGTATGCAAGGCCTGTCGCCTTCTCCACATTTCTGACGTCCTTTTCTTTCATTATTGCAATGGCCTTGAGGACTGTGGAAAAGGCTAGGATTCCTATGTATGTTAGTCTCGTCGCCCTCTCGATCAATACGGTTGCGAATTACATTCTGATTTTCGGTCTTGGCCCAATTGAACCTTTAGGGGTTTTTGGAGCGTCTTTTGCAACGCTTCTCTCTAGATTGGTGGAATTTGTAATATTTGTCAATATTGTTTACCGCAAGAAGACGCCGATAAGGCTTTCCAGATCTGCCTTAAGATTCGAAATTCCATTTTTCAGAAGGCTGATGAAATATGCTACTCCAGTAATCATTAATGAATTCTTGTGGAGCCTTGGTATCACAATGTATTCTCTGGTAATGGCAAGAATGGGCACAGAATTCATAGCTGCCAGGAATATTTCTAGTACAATTGAGAACTTTGGCTTTGTCATCTTTGGTGGACTTTCCTCGGCGACAGTTGTAATGGTGGGAGCAGAACTTGGAAGGAACAATTTTTCTCAGGCAAAATACAATGCGAGAAGATTGCTTCAGCTTACCGTCATCACCGCAGTGGTCACTGGCTTTATCATCATCCTTCTTTCAAGAGTTATAGTGAATTTCTACAATATCGATCAATCACTTAAGAACATTGTTCTCACTGTGCTAATTATTGTTGGCCTTTCACAGCCAATCAAGATGTTCAATGCGGTAAATATTGTAGGGGTCCTAAGAAGCGGAGGTGATTCGAGGGCAGCAATGATAATTGAGATTGTCTCACTATGGGGAGTTGGAATTCCTCTTGTCGCGATAACAGGTCTCGTTCTTAAATGGCCACTTACTCTAGTTTACATTGCAATGATGGTCGAAGAGCTTTTCAAATCAATTCTGGGGATTAGGAGAACATTGACCTGGAAGTGGCTGAAAAATGTAGTTGATTGAAGACATGCAAATAACAAAGGGACCGAAAAGAATTCTTCGATACCTTGATTATCATATCTAGTAATTATAGCGATTATGACTTAAGGAATTTCAAGAACAGCTGAGCGTATATTCTCGAAACAAGAAGGAGATCTTCGGTCGATGCTCTTTCATTTGGCTGGTGTGCCATCTCGACATTCCCAGGAAAAAGCGCTCCGAAAGCCACTGCGTTTGGTACGGCACGTGCATAAGTGCCACCGCCGATAGCTATTGGTTCTTCATCGTGTCCCGTTACTTCCTTGTACACCTCTCTGCACATCTTAACGAGTTCAGAGTCTGGAGAGATGTAAAGCGGCTTCTGGTGATGGAAAGTCTCTACGCGAAATCCTTTGAAGGCCTCTTCTATTTGTGATCTAATCATCGATTCGTTGAAGAAGACCGGATACCTAATATTGATAACCAACTTCAGGACACCGGCTTGAAGTTTTAGTGTACCTGCATTCAATGTCAGTTCTCCAGACATCGAATCCTTTCCCGAAATTCCTAGAGATTCGCCATAGAACTCATAACCGATCTTGGATTTTATAGCAGTAAGAAAGTTATCGATTTCAGAGTCTCCCAGTCTAAGATCGGCCAGAAGATCTACGATAGCAGCTATAGCACTATGCCCTTTGTAAGGAGTCGACCCATGAGCCGAAGAACCTGTAACCAAGACTTCGACTTTATCCTCCGATCGGGTTAACTTCAGTTTTGTGTCATTTTTCGGCGAAAAGGCTTCAATTTTCTCATAAGTCTCTGCATCCACACCCAGGAGTACTGCCTTAGCCGAAGATGCAACCATGTTTGGAGCCTCACCTGCAGAAAGAACCTCAAGTGATATTCCTTCTCTTCCGTTGTGCGCTGGTGCTGAAATCCCGTAATTAACAATGCCTTTCTCTGCAAATATTACAGGAAAATCAGCATCCGGAGTCACTGACATATCCGGGATCTCCTCGTGTTTGACGTAGTATTTCATGCACTCCCACCCGGATTCTTCGTTCGTGCCAAAAATCAGCCTTATCCTCTTCGAAGGCTTCGTAACGTAATCTTTTACTGCCTTCAGAGCGTAGAGGACAGCAATCATAGGACCTTTGTCATCCTGCGTGCCCCTTCCCCAGATTTCACCGTCCTTTACAAGCCCGCTGTAGGGGGGGACTTCCCAACCTTCTCCTTCTGGAACTACATCGAGATGTCCTAAAACGCCGAACGTTTCCCCAGATCCGTAATCAACTATACCAACGTATCCGTCGGCGTTTCTGGATTCAAAACCAAGATCCTTTGCCAACTTCACTGTCTTCTCAAGGGATTCCTTAACACCTTTACCAAAGGGACCGCCATCAACAGGCGTGTCCTGAACTGACTTGACTCTAACCGAATCAGACACAGCACTTACCAGCTCATCTTTAAGGGCAATCACCATTTCGTCAAGTTTCCTATCCACTTCTTCTCCTCCTTACTTTGTTATCTCCTTTATATCTTGTGACTCTCCTCGCCTGCAAACCAACGTTCCCTCACTGGTCGCTACCAATATGAAGCCTTCAATTCCCGACGCGGCCAGTTTCTTCTGGGTATGATTTATCAAAAGGCAGTTCTTCACGTCCTTTAGAGAAAACTCCCCCTCGACTGCATTCCCATTCTTGTCTTTCATTAGCAGATCATAAACTGCATCCCACGAGCCAATATCGTTCCAGTAGAAGCTTGCAGGTACAGTTGCTACTCTTGAGGATCTCTCCATCAAACCATAATCAATCGAGATCTTCTGAAGCCTGTTGTAGATCTTCTCTATGTCTTCTGGTCTATTACTTATCTCTGAAATTGCAGAAAACAGATCCGGGAAGTTCTTTGAGAGCTCAAAATCGAAAACGCTCTTCTTCCAAACGAAGATACCGGAATTCCACAGAAACCTGCCGGACTGGAGATAACGCTGAGCAGTTTCATAGTCTGGTTTTTCATGAAACTTCTTTACTGAATACACTTCTTCGTTTTCATCAACGGCGCTTCCTCGCTCGATATAACCATAACCGGTGTAAGGATGAGTAGGGGTAATCCCGATCGTAACTAGCGAATCATTTGATTCGGCATATTTTATTGCCCTATTCAGAGTTCTGACAAAACTCTCTTCATCTCTAATAACATGATCGGCGGGAACGACAACCATAATATCATCGGGGCTAAATCTGGTACTGCCCAATGCTATTGCAGGAGCTGTATTTCTTCTCATGGGCTCAAAGATTACGTTCTCTCCCGGGAAGAGCGGTAGATAGTACTGCATCAAGGGGAACTGCTCCCTTGTCGTAATAATGATTATCTCGTCTGTTACCTTTTCCATTCTTTCAATAGTCTCTTCAATCATTGTCTTCGATGAACCAAACTTATGAAACTGCTTTGGCCTTTTCTTAACACTTACAGGCCAAAGCCTCTCACCTATGCCGCCCGCCATTATCAAAGTCCTTACCACATACATCTCTCCTTCCCACTACATCCCATTATCTATAGCATACCAGAAAGGTAGATCTTTACCTGGCGAAGTCTGGGAGGTTATTTTTCGGAAAAATCATGTATAACAGAATAGGAAGAACGACATAGAGACTAATGCTTGACTCTATAAGCCTTTAATCACCGGTCGCAGGCTTTGCGATAGTTACAATTTAGAGGCAGAATTAAATAAGGAGGCGAATATGTTGACAAAAGTCATGATCAGGTTGCGAATGAGTCTTCACGATGCTCACTATGGAGGCAACCTAGTCGACGGGGCAAGAATCCTTCAGATGTTCGGCGATGTCGCCACAGAACTTCTTATAAGGCATGATGGGGACGAGGGCTTATTCAAGGCTTATGATAATATCGAATTTATTGCGCCGGTTTACGCGGGAGATTACATTGAAGCCACAGGAGAGATTGTCTCGACTGGAAATACATCCAGGAAAATGCTGTTTCAGGCATTCAAGGTAGTACAGACCAAACCTGAAATAAGCGATTCCGCTGCAGAATTACTGTCAGAACCAGTACTGGTATGCAGGGCTAGCGGAACATGCGTTGTTCCAAAAAAAAGACAGAGGAAGTGCGATGAATAAACTCATAATTACTGCCGCACTAACGGGCGCAGAAGTAATGAAGGATCAGCAGCCTGCTCTTCCAATTTCTCCCGAAGAGATCACTAAGGCAGCGTATGATTGCTTTCTATCAGGAGCAAGCATTGTTCATATTCACGCTAGGGATTCTTCGGGGAAACCGACGCAGAATCTGGAAGTTTACCGGGAAATCAAGGAGAGGATTGCAGAGAAATGTGATTTGATATTTCAACCTTCAACTGGCGGAGCAGTGTGGCACCAAATTGGAGAGAGGGCAAAACCGCTAGAACTAAATCCAGAGATGGCTACTCTTTCGGCAGGTACTTGCAACTTTGGTGAAGATGTTTTTTTCAATTCACAGGATACCATGGAGACTTTCGCACGGGAGATGAAAGCAAGAGGGATTAAACCTGAGATTGAAGTTTTCGAGAGGGGAATGATCGAAAACGCTTTTAAATTGCTTAAGAAGGGTTTGATAGATAGCCCCGTGCATTTTGATTTCGTTCTCGGTGTTCCTGGAGCTTGCCCCGGGAACATTGAAGATCTGATCCACATGGTGAGAGCAATCCCTCAAGGAAGCACTTGGACTGTAGCCGGGATTGGAAGGAACGAGCTTACTCTGGCAACTGCCGCAATTCTTCTTGGAGGACATGTCAGAGTTGGTTTCGAAGACAATATCTACTACAAGAAAGGTGAGCTGGCAATTTCGAACGCTCAGCTAGTACAGAGGGTAGTCAGAATCTCGAATGAACTGGGTAGAGACGTAGCCAGCCCCGAAGAAGCAAGAGAAATCCTTGGGATCAGGAGGAAGAGTCAGTGAAAGGATGCCCCTATGGAAGTCACAGAGTAATCGAGCCTGAAGGATTCCTTCCTCAGGCAGCGTCAAGGATCGACAACTCTTTGGACCTCTACGATAATGAAATACTGGTAGATGTTGTAAGTTTAAACGTAGATTCGGCAAGTTTCACTCAGATAAGAGAAGTCTGTGAAGATAACGTGACAAAGATCTCATCCATGATCATGGATATAGTAAGGAAAAGAGGTAAGCTCCAAAATCCAGTTACGGGTTCGGGAGGAATGTTTATCGGAAAAGTATCCAAGATTGGGAAAGACCTTTTAAAAGGGGATTTACAGATAGGCGATACTATTGCCTCTCTTGTTTCCCTATCGCTGACACCCTTGAACATCGAAAGGATTGTTGAAGTACATCTCGAAAAAGACCAGATCGATATTGAAGGAAAGGCAGTGTTGTTTGAAAGCGGAATATATGCACGGCTACCGTCAGATATTCCCCCTAAAATGGCTCTAGCTGTACTTGATGTTGCCGGTGCACCGGCACAGGTTGACAAACTAGTAAAAAAAGGTATGAATGTAGCCATTCTGGGAGGCGGGGGTAAGTCCGGTCTTCTCTGCTGCTACGCAGCAATGAGGAAATGCCGTGATTCGGGGAAGGTGATTGTAGTAGAATATTCAGTGGAGAACGCAGAGAGAATTCGAAAACTTGGCCTTGCCCACGAAGTTGTCATCGCCGACGCAACAAAACCTCTAGAAATCTATGAGAAAATCGCCGAATCAACGGACGGAGATCTATGTGATGTGGTAATAAATAACGTCAATGTTCCCGGAACAGAGATGGGGTCTATTCTATCCACAAAGGACAGCGGAACAGTTTACTTCTTCAGTATGGCTACATCTTTTACCAGAGCTGCGCTCGGGGCTGAAGGTGTCGGAAAGGATATTACAATGATAGTTGGGAATGGCTATACTAAGGGCCATGCTGAGTTTGCGCTCGGAATCTTGAGAGAATCTGATGATATTAGAAGGCTTTTTCAGAAGCTATACATTTGAGGTGGCGTGAATGCGTGACTACAGAGAAATCCCTATGTGGAGTAATGTAACACCCGCTCAGTGGAGCGACTGGCGGTGGCAGGTTGCCAACAGAGTCAAGACCGTGGAAGCGTTAAGGCAAATCATCGATATCACCGAAGAAGAAGCTCATGGAGTCGCCGAATGTCTCAGAACCCTACGAATGTCAATAACACCTTACTACGCGACGTTGATGGACTCCAATAATCAAAGATGCCCTATACGAAGACAAGCTGTTCCTACCGACAGAGAGCTAAAAATCGACAAATGGGATATGATAGATCCGCTTCATGAAGATGAGGACTCTCCTGTGCCAGGACTAACTCATAGATACCCCGATCGTGTCCTCTTCCTTATAACAGACCAGTGTTCGATGTATTGCAGACATTGTACTAGAAGAAGATTTGCTGGACAGCTTGACAGGGCCAGAACCCGTAAGGAAATCGATGATGCCATTGAATACATAAGGGAAACGCCTGAAGTAAGAGATGTATTGCTTTCCGGGGGAGACGCATTACTTGTTGGAGACGATTATCTGGAGTACATTCTGAGCGAACTCAGAGAGATTCCCCATGTCGAGATTATTAGAATCGGAACTAGGACGCCCGTTGTTCTCCCACAGAGAGTTACGCCGGAACTCGTGAGGATGCTAAGAAAATATCATCCAGTATGGATTAATACTCACTTCAATCACCCTCTCGAAATCACTCCCGATTCGACCAGAGCCTGCGAAATGCTTGCAGATGGAGGTATTCCGCTGGGAAACCAATCGGTACTCCTCAGGGGAGTCAATGACTCTCCATATATTATGATGGAACTAGTGCATCAATTAGTAAAGATCAGGGTGAGACCGTATTACATCTATCAATGTGATCTCTCTCAGGGAATCGGTCATTTCAGAACCTCAATCAGGAAAGGTATTGGAATCATGGAATCATTGATCGGTAATACGTCGGGATTATGTGTTCCGACATTCGTAGTTGACGCGCCCGGTGGGGGAGGCAAGATTAGAGTAATGCCTCAATACAATATTTCTGAATCAGACAGAGTCGTCGTGCTAAGAAACTATGAAGGAGTAATCACTACATATCATGAACCAGATGACACTTCTAGCGATGTTGATGACAGAGTTTACAGAGAGAAATACGAATTTACAGGAGTATCAGATCTCCTTTACGGAAACTCGATGAGTTTTGAGCCTACAACACTTCAAAGAAGAGACAGGATAAAGAAGTGGAAAGAGAAGAAGGTGAGAAAGTGAAGTTCGAAGACTTCTTCGTGGGCCAGAGTTTCTCGACTAGAAGAAAAATTTCAGCTGAAATGGTTGACTCCTTTGCCAACTTGACTGGAGACAGAAATCCTGTTCACACAGATGAGGAATTCGCAGTAAACTCGCGTTTTGGCAGAAGAATCGCTCATGGAATGCTTTCGGTTGGGATTATTTCGGCAATTCTCGGGAATGAATTTCCTGGACCCGGCTCCATCTACATGAAACAGGAGGTAAGATTTCTCAAACCCATATTTCTTGAAGAAGAAGTAATAATTACTGTAGAAATCCTCGAAATCAACGTTGAGAAAAGGAGATTATCTGTAAGGACAACCGTAGAAAAAAACAACGGAGAGAGGGCAGTTGACGGAGAGGCACTTCTATTATTCGAGGGAGAATGAAGCGTCGGATCAGAATATCAGATTTGGCCGAGGGAATAGAAGTAATATCCGTGATCGGCCTTGAAAAGAATACAGGAAAAACTGTTGTTTTGAACCAGATGCTGAAGGAATTTCGAGAAAAGGGCACTACTGTAGGAGTAACATCTACCGGTTTAGAGGGTGAAAAGAGAGACCAAGTCTACCTTAATGAGAAACCGGAGATAACTGTAAGCAGAGGCACTTATTTCGTCACATCTGAGAGGGATTTCCGGCATCGAAGTTTTCCTGCTACCGTGATTGACTTGAGAGACTACAGATCTCCTCTGGGAAGAATGGTTTTTGCAAGGGCAGAAGCCGATGGGAAAGTAATTATATCGGGCCCGTCTATTCTTGTCTATCTGAGCGAAGCTGTAAACACAATGAGATCCTACGGTTGTGAAAAGATACTGATCGACGGCTCGACTTCAAGGATGAGCCCAGGCACACCTCTAGTTTCGGACGGAGTTGTTCTCGCCACCGGCGCGGCTTTATCGATGAATTTGAATGAGCTGTGCAGAAAGACTAGTTTTGTGGTGAGATTGCTATCTCTTCCAGGTACAGAACCTGAACTCCACAAAAGAATTGCTTCGCTAGGAACCGGTTTGTGGTTAGAGAAAGACGGAGTTTTCGAGAGACTATGCCATTCTCCACTTACAGCAAAATCCCTGAAACATGAACTTGCCGGGAGAACGATTTACATAAATGGTTCGCTTACATCTTCCGTTCTTCTTGCTTTAGCGGAAAAGAACACTAGAATCATCTTGAAGGATTTTTCACGAGTTTTTTTTGACGAGATAAGTCTCGCGAAGTATGAAAGAGTGGGAGGCCGCCTGGAAGTCTTGCATCCGGCTCACTTGATAGCGGTCACAGTGAATCCCTTAGCACCAAGTGGGTTCAAGATCCAGTCAGAAAAACTGATAAAATCACTTGAAGACAAGGTCGATGTGCCAGTACTAGATGTTTTGGAGGAGACTTCAAATTGAAGTATTTGGATTGTGGATTTGAGTACATACTCTCTCTCATAGATCCCGTTACTCCTATGGGCAGAGAAGAATTGCGTGCTATGACCTTCTTGAAAAGGGATAAGGATATAGAGGCTTATCACAAGAGACAGCTTGAGGTGAATGAGAATGAATCAAAGATAGAGTCACTCAAGTCTATTCTAGAGCGGATAAGGGACATAAGGGGAACAATTTCAAATCTCTCCTCTGGAAAGATTCTCGACGATATCGAGTTGTTCGAGATAAAGAGCTTCGCCTATTGGTCAGAAAGGCTGAGAAGTGTACTTGGAGTGTGCAGTTTTTGGATGCAGCTACCTGACCTGTCAATTGTGTTTTCTTTTCTAGATCCCGACAATGCTGGCACAGAGAGTTTCTACATTTCTGACAGGCTAGATAATGCTCTCGCGGTTGTGAGAAAGGAGCTTCATAGACTCCAGAGAAATAGAGAAAAGCATGGCGAAGAGAGTCTCGATGAACTTATCCGTCAGAATCTAGAAATCGAAGATAGAGTCAGAGCTGATCTTTCTGGCAAGCTTGCCCCTTATCGAGAAAACCTTCAAAGATCTGCAACAACAATCGGGAAGATCGACCTGATCGTAGCGCTAGTAGAATTGAATAGGGAACTCGGTCTGAGAAAACCGGAAATCAGTTCAGGAGAATATGAGTTTGAAGAACTAGTTAATCCTGAATTGGCCGCATCTCTGAGCAAGAGTGGCAAGAGTTTTCAGCCCTTTAGCGCCAGATTTGAAAGAAAGTCCGTTATTATAGGAGGCAACATGACTGGCAAATCAGTTCTTCTCAGAACTGTTGCTCTCCTTCAGACTATGTTTCAGCATGGCCTTTTCGTTCCGGCGAAGAGAGCCTCTATTCCTGTATATGATGCGATTGTATACTACAGTGGCGACAAACAGTCTTTTTTGGATGGGCTATCATCGTTCGCCGGAGAAGTAGACCATTTGAAGAAGGCTCTAGAGATAGTCCATAAGGATATCGGAGGGCTGTTCTTATTTGATGAAATTGGGAGGAGTACAAACCCCGTAGAAGGTCCCGCATTTCTTATGGCTTCGGCAGAGTATCTGAGTCGAAACGAAAAATGTCGAACCATCCTCACATCCCACTACGAAGAAGCCCTGGAGATTGAAGGTGCGCAGCTGTTCATTATTAAAGGCCTTGATCATGAAAGAATTAGAAATGAAATCGGAAGGGAAATCTCTTATTATGTAGATCATTCACTTGTAGAAATAGAGAGCAATGCGTTTTTTCCTAGAGAGGCAGTAACAATAGCGCGTCTTTTGGGATTAGAGAGAGAGTTCATTGAGCTGATAGTAAGAAATCTGAAGGAGAGTTGCGAATGAATGGAAAGCTGAATCTGAACATGAACAAAGTGAAAGAAGCAAGAGATTGCGCCCGAAGGATTGCCAGTGGAGTCCATGACTTTGTTGAAAAGCACACGACAGTAAGTATCGAGAGGGCAATCTGCAGGTTATTTGGTATAGATGGTGTAGATGATTATGGAATTCCAATCCCAAATGTCGTAGTAGATCACCTCAAATCATCAAACCTAATAAATGATGGTGCTGCCTATGTAATAGGAAATGCGATTCTCGAAACAGGACTTTCTCCGCAAAAGATTGCGGAAGAAATCTCATTAGGAAGACTCGATCTCAGAAGCCTGAGTTACAGATCACAAGATGAAATTTTCGATCGCATCGACGGACTCGTGAATGATGCTGCAAGAAAAGTACAGTTAAATCGTGAAAAACGTGAATCTTTGATCGATGAACTGGGTGAGGGAAAAAAGCCCTACCTGTATGTTATTGTCGCAACGGGAAACATTTACGAAGATGTCATCCAGGCAAGAGCAGCCGCAAGACAAGGAGCGGACATAGTTGCTGTAATCAGATCTACGGGCCAGAGTCTCCTTGATTATGTACCTTATGGGCCAACAACTGAAGGATTTGGAGGCACATACGCCACACAGGAGAACTTCAGAATAATGAGGTCGGCTCTTGATGACACCGGAAAAGAGGTGGGTAGGTACATAAGGCTGTGCAATTACTGCTCGGGTCTGTGCATGCCGGAAATAGCTGCGATGGGAGCGATCGAAAGACTCGATGTAATGTTGAACGACGCTCTATACGGAATTCTATTTAGAGACATAAACATGAAGAGAACTCTGATAGATCAGTATTTTTCAAGAGTAATAAATGGATTTGCGGGTGTCATAATAAATACGGGAGAAGACAATTACCTCACAACGGCAGATGCCTTTGAAGAAGCCCACACAGTACTCGCTTCTCAGTTAATAAATGAAAGCCTGGCTCTCATGGCAGGTGTACCCGAAGAACAGATGGGGCTCGGTCATGCCTTCGAAATGGATCCATCAATTGAGAACGGTTTCCTATACGAACTTGCTCAAGCGCAAATGAGTCGAGAGGTCTTTCCGAAGGCACCTTTGAAGTATATGCCCCCTACGAAGTTCATGACAGGAAATATCTTTATGGGCTACGCCCAGGACACCTTATTCAATGTGATATCTATAATGACAAATCAGGGGATTCAGCTTCTGGGAATGCTTACCGAGGCAATTCACACGCCTTTCATGAGCGATAGGTACCTTGCGATTGAAAACGCAAGATATGTTTTCAACAATCTGCGCGATCTAGGCGATGAGATAGCTTTCAAAGATAACGGAATAATTCAGAACAGAGCCGCGACTGTTCTTGAGGAAGCCCTGGAACTGCTAAGAGAGATCGAATCGATAGGTCTTTTTGAAACTCTCGAAAGAGGCACTTTCGCAAACATCAAGAGATCCCCACATGGAGGAAAAGGTTTGGATGGGGTGGTAAGAAAGGGAGTAAAATACAGAAATCCATTTATAGAGAAAATGCTTGGAGGACACATTTATGGATAATTGCTCCGAAAAGAAGAATCAATTTCCCTCTGAAATGGACTTTAAGAGAGTGATTCCATACGGAGACACGCTTAATGACGGCAAAGTTCAGCTCAGCTTCACTTTGCCAGTGCCTGCCGGCCCCGAGGCCGATGAAGCAGTTAAACAAATGATACACAAGATGGGGTTGAAAAACCCGCAAATCGTCTTTTCAAGGGAAATAACAATCGGATTCACATTCTTTGTCGCCTACGGAGAGTTTCATCACGCTATTGACTACACAGCAATTCGAGTGCCAAAAATTTCGCTTGAGAAAATGTCAATGGAGGAGATCGACAGATTTATCGAAGATATAATAAGGAGAAGAATCGTTGTTGTTGGTGCTAGCACTGGTACAGACGCTCATACAGTTGGTATTGACGCAATTATGAATATGAAGGGTTTTGCGGGGCACTTTGGCCTCGAACGTTATAAGAATATCGATGCCTATAACCTTGGCAGTCAGGTTCAGAATGAGGAATTAGTCTCAAAGGCGATAGAACTTGATGCGGACGCAATTCTCGTGTCTCAAACTGTTACGGCCAAAAACGTCCATCTTAGAAACATGACTTCGCTTGTCGAGCTTCTTGAAGCTGAAAACATAAGAAAAAAGATCGTTCTAATTGCGGGTGGAGCGAGAATTACTCATGAATTGGCCAAAGAACTGGGATACGACGCTGGATTCGGGCCCGGAACCTTCGCGGAAGATGTTGCAGCCTTTATAGTTCACAAAATGGAATCCATGATTTGAAAAGTTGTGATAAAATCAACCATCGCAGCATAGGCGGAGGTAACACAATTGAAAACCCTCGTAGTAGTTAACCCAAATGCTAGTCACGGAGAAGCCGGCGGAGATTTTGAAAACAGCATTTCTTCATTGCTCCAAGAGGAAATAGCTGACTACGATATCCACATTACTACTGGTCCAGAAGATGCCCTAAGTTTTGTTTCCAAGAACCCGAACTACGATCGAATAATCAGTGTAGGGGGAGACGGCACTCTAAACGAAATCGTAAATGGCATGATAGAAGGAAAATCGAATGCCTCGGTAGGTGTCATCGCGGTGGGTTCCGGTAATGATCTCGCCAGAACAGTCAATCTTAAGCACAGTTACAGAGAAATGGTTAAGATAGCTGCGGGTGAGAACATTCGAAAAATTGACCTGCTTAAGGTGTCCTATATTGACACGAACGGTATGAAAGCTTTTCGGCACGCGGTTAACGTAGTGGGAGCCGGATTTGACGCAGCAATTACAGACAGAATGAATAGATCAAGATTCAAGACAAGCGGAAAGATCGCTTACTTGCTTTCTTTTTTGATCGAATTCTTTACTTCGAAAACTTATCCTTTAACTTTCGATGTTGACGGAAAAGAGACTTCCGGCAGCTACTTCTTCTTGACCATGGCCAACGGGAATTACTTTGGCGGTGGAATGAGAATAGCACCCAGAGCCCTGGTGGATGACGGTTATCTTGATGTAGTGGGTGTTTCTAAGATGTCGAAATTGCGCCTGCTTTACCACTTTCCGAAGATCTATAGAGGAGATCATTTGGTAGTTGATGCAGTAAGCTATCAAACCGCAAAAAACATCTCTGTGAAAAGCGACAGAGATGTAATTATTCAGATGGATGGAGAAGTTGTGGGAAGCTTACCTATGGAAATCTCGATCTGTGAAAAGGCTTTAAAGATAGCTTCAGCGTAAGACCTTCAAATTGATTATTGCGCTTTCCATAGTGATGTAAGAGCTGAAATCAAATGAAACACCCTCGAATACGAATTCTCCATTATCTGTATACGGTAGATCCGTTTTAACGTTCTTTATTGCCGCACTAGCTTTAAGAATCGATCGAATATTCTCCGGTATGTGGATCTCCGAATTGATTATTGCGGCATTGACTTTCAGATTCGTAGACCCCGCTTCAGACATAAAAACAATTGCCTTGACAATCGCTCCGTTGATTCTAAGTTCATCAATTCTAAGCTCCCCTAGATTGAAATTGCAGTTCATAACAGCCCCGCCAAACTTCAGAACATAGTTATAAGCGGGATTAAGTTTCATAACCACTGTACTCGTTCCCAACCATGAAACGTTCGACTCCGGTTCCATTACGAACCTCTGCGACAGCTGAGTTGTATCCTGTTCAACTTTAAGACTTGAACCGCGTACGGCATAATCAACCACGGCAACCGTAGAAGATGCTACTTCATCTCTCAAGGGTTCCAAACTTATGTTTGAAATTGCGAGGTCGAGCTGAATTTCAATGCTCGTTGCAGGATCGGAAGTCTCCAATACTACCGTATTACTAACGGCCTTCTCACCGGCAAGAAATGGAGAGGGCCAGAAGAAAACGAACAGCACAAAAGCTACTATAAGTATGGTATTCAAGTATCTGATCCACCTGAGTCCTCTTATGCTGGCAAGTATGCTCATTCCTACAAGAACAAGAATGATCGGCCAGTAATTTGCCAAATTGACTAAAGCATTTAGAAGAGTGTCTCCTGTGAACAGACCGAAGATCAACAAAACACCAACCAGGACAAAGATCAATCCCAATGCAATCTTCATAGGATCATCCCCTGTTTATTGATTTATAGATCACAAATCCTCCACCTGCAATCAATACAACACCTATTACAATTTTCCAGAAGATACCGCTGAAAATGTTCCATGGAGTAAATGATCCCAATAGAAGAGCTATTCCGAATACTATAAGAAGCACTGCGATGATCAGTTTACTCTTGTTATCGGAGAACTCTTCCTTTTTTCCCTCTTCTATCGGCTTCCCCTCTTCGTCCATAATCACAACGTTATTCTCGCTATTGATAGGTGCCCTGGGTACTATGAACATACCGATTATGTATATGATTAATCCGGCACCGCCTGCGAAGACCAGAGCAACAAACACCAATCTCACAATCACCGGATCAATCCCCAGATACTCTGCAATCCCACCCGCGAGACCATCTATTACTTTGTCCTTTCTCGACTTGTATAACCTCTTCGCATCACTCACTTAACCACCTCCATTAATCCTTAAGTATGAACCACATAATCTTGATCTCATCCATTATAGTACGATCACTATTTTTCTAGCATAATCGGCTAAATCATTCACTAATCTTTAACAGGAAAAGAAATCCGAACTTTCTTGTTCCGAAATGTTTCGCTTTAATCCTTATGAAGGATAAATTCATTAAGTTAACTATGCAACTCCAGAAATGGATGCGTTTGGGCGAGATAAACACACTTAATTGTCTTTCAGCACAAATAAGCAGTTTCTTTCGCAGAAAACTGAGTTTTGGCAATTAAGAGAATGATGATAAACTCTAGTTAAACGATTAACTAAACGTTTAACTGGCGCATGAGAAGGGATCGGTTTGAATGGCAAACATGAAAGATGTTGCTAGGCGAGCAGGAGTGTCGGTCGCCACAGTATCAAACGTTATTTCTGGCAAAAAGTACGTCAGTCCAGATCTGAAGAGAGTCGTTCTGGATTCTATAGAAGCTTTGCAGTACAGGCCAAGCAAAATAGCGAGAAGCCTTAAAATCAGAAAGTCCTTTCTCGTCGGTCTCTTGGTCCCAGATATAACAAACCCTTATTTCGCTGAGATTGCCAGGGGAGTAGAGAGTATAGCTCTCGAACACGACTATCAGATGTTCCTTTGTAACAGTGATGGAAGAAACTACAGAGAGGAAGAAACCTTGGTTTCTTTTCTTGGACATGGAGTAGATGGAGTCATAAATGTGGCACCGAGAATGGATGAGGAGCTTCTAGCCGATCTCTCCAATGGAATGCCTATGGTGATCCTCGATAGGCACCTCAAGATAGAAAACCCACTAATTGATGTAGTATATACGAACAATTTCAAGGGCTCTGCTCAACTGGCTAGGCACTTGCTGGACAAGGGGCATAAGAGATTTGCTTGCATATCTGGTCCTAAAGATGTTCCAAGCGCTGTCAGGAGACTTCAAGGCTTTTGCAGCGAACTGGAAAAGAACGGTATTAATGGCAAAAATCTGAAGATTTATTTCGGTGGATTCAAGTACGAAGATGGATTCAAGATAATGAAGCAATACATTTTGAAGCTTAAGATAAGGCCTACTGCCGTTTTCGCTGGAAACGACATGATGGCGTGGGGAGCAATCGAGGCGGCAAAACAACATGGTTTGAAAATCCCTGAAGATATCGCCATAGCTGGCTTCGACAATGTTCTGTATTCATCTCTGGTAATTCCAGCGATGACCACAGTCGATCAACCTAAGTACGAAGCTGGACGGACAGCGATGAAACTGCTTCTGGAAAAGATTATTAGGAAGCAAAATGGAGAATTCGTCAACACAAGAAAGATTGAGCTGGATTCACATCTTGTTGTAAGAGAATCAACGGAAGTTTGACAAATCTTTGGAGGTGAAATGATGAAAACAAAAGGCATTCTTCACAACGATCTTTCGAGAGAAGTCGCGAGGCTCGGGCACGGTGACATGCTGGTAATAACGGATAGAGGTTTTCCCTTTCCAAGGCATAAGAACACTGTATGCATTGACGTGTCAGTAGGAAGGAATCTACCAAGATTCGTGGATGTTGTTAAAGTCGTTCTTGAAGAGCTTGAGATTGAAAAGGTTATCATTGCTGATGAGACAAAGTCTGTAAGCCCCGAGATCTATTCTCAGCTGGAGGAGATAGTTTCTAAAGTGAAAAACAAGGGCAACGACATTATAGAAGAGAACATTCCCCATCCGGAGTTCAAGGATCTCGTTTTGAATGGAGGTCTCCAGGGCAAAGAGGTAAAAGTCTTCGTTAAGACTGGGGAGTTTACACCGTATGCAAACATAATCCTGGTTTCCGGAGTCGATTTCTAAATTTCGGCAAAATACTCAATTCAAGTTTCATGCTTTCATCTGCGCCATAAGAAAAAGAGGTGGTTATGTGAAAAAAAACAGGGAAATCCTGTGCAGCATATTTAAAAAAGACAAACCGATTATTGGGATGATACACTTGCGTCCCCTTCCAGGTTCACCGAGATACGATCCAGAAAATATGGGCATGAAGGAAATTCTCAGAATCGCTGTTGAAGAAGCGAGAATTATGGAGGGATGTGGCGTTGATGGACTTCAAATTGAAAACATCTGGGATTTTCCGTATCTCAAAGGAGAGAGGATCGGTCACGAGACTTCCGCTGCCCTGGCAGTCGCCACTCAAAGTGTAAGAGAAGCCGTCAATATACCTTTGGGTGTGAACTGTCATCTAAATGGTGGAAAGGCAGCACTCGCAGCTGCAGTTGCCGGAGGCGCGAAATGGATAAGAATCTTTGAATGGGTAAATGCGTATGTTTCTCACGCGGGGTTGACGGAAGGTATCGGGGCAGAGCTTTCTAGATACAGAAAGCTTATTGGCGCAGAAGAGGTTAAGTTCATGTGTGATGTGAATGTGAAACATGGAAGTCATTTCATTATTTCGGACAGAAGTGTTGAGGAGCAGGCTCATGACGCCGAATCGGAAGGAGCAGAGATTTTAATAGTTACGGGATTTGAGACCGGGCAGGCACCTAACGCAGAAAAAGTAAGGAGTTTCAGTGTAGCAGTAAAGATTCCGGTGATAATTGGAAGTGGTTTGACAAAAGAAAATGCAGGTGAACTTCTCAGGTTTGCCGATGGAGCAATTGTCGGAAGCTACTTCAAGAGAGACAATAACTGGAAGAATCCCGTTGATCCAAACAATGTTAGAAGCTTTATGAAAACTGTTGAATCCCTTAGAGAGGGGGGCTATGATGATTGATTACGGGTTCAACGGAGAGATTCTTTGCATGGGCAGCATGAACATGGATCTGGTGATGGTAATGGATAGCCTTCCTGAGCCCGGCGAGACTGTTCTTACTGACAACTTCAGTACCTACCCGGGAGGAAAGGGAGGAAATCAGGCAGTTGCGGCGGCAATCGGTGGCGCGAGAGTTCAGATGTTTACGAAACTTGGTGGTGACGGATTCAGTGAAGAACTGATACAGATGATGAAGGAAAAAGGGGTGGACACTTCCAGAATACTTAGGGATCCCGAAAGCACAGCGGGTATTGCAATGATAAGAGTTGACAAGAATGGGCAAAACTCGATTTCTTTTACCCCCGGTAGTAATGCACAGCTCTCTCCTGAAGACGTGGAGAGAAACTCAGATCTCTTCAAACGGGGACGCGTTCTTTTGTTGACAATGGAAATAGCACAGGAGACAATCTTCAGGGCAATCAAACTGGCCCATGAAAATGGAATGTTTACGATCGTCGATCCCGCACCTGCTCCTAGAAATGGGTTCCCCGATTCCATCGCACCTTTGATCAATCTAATAAAGCCTAATGAATCCGAAGCGAGGATTCTGACAGGCATAGATGTTCACGACAGAGAATCTGCGCGGATTGCCCTCCAAAGACTAAGTTCAATGGGCTTCAATCTGCCAATAATAACTCTTGGCGAAAAAGGCGTTGTTGGAACCGATGGCGATAGCTTCATAGACTTGAAGCCCTTCGAAATTGACTGTGTAGACACAACTGCGGCGGGGGATGTCTTTTCGGGAGCTCTGGCAGCAGCTTTATCAAAGGGTATGAATCTTAAGGAATCTCTAGAGTGGGCGAATGCGGCAGGAGCACTAAGCACTACGATCTCCGGCGCTCAAACTTCGATCCCTGCTCCGAAAAGCGTCGAGAATTTACTAAGCAGGCAGGTGTAACAGATGCCCGATATTGCGCTGAAACTGGAAGGAATCCACAAATCTTTCGGTGGAATCCACGCTCTGAAGGACGTCAGCTTCGAGCTGAGTGAAGGTGAAGTACATGCGCTCCTCGGCGAAAACGGAGCTGGAAAATCTACACTGATAAAGATCCTTACCGGAGTTCACAAAATGGATTCGGGGATTATTCAGGTCCGAGGAAAAACAGTAACCATCGAAGACCCCGTAGACGCAAGACACAAAGGAATAGGCGCAATATATCAAGAACTCAGCCTCGTAGACTCACTTACTGTCGCCGAGAATATTTTCCTGGGTCACGAACCTTCCACATCTTTCTTTGGCACCGTAAGAAAGAAAGAACTCATTCGGAGGGCTGCGGAGTACCTATTATCCTTTGGGATCAAAATAGATCCTAACACACTTGTCGGAGACCTCGGTCTTGGACAGAAAAGGATAGTGGAAATAATAAAGGCACTATCGATAAACGCCAATATCCTTCTTCTCGATGAACCTACAACCGGCATGAGTAGGGCGGAAATCGATACTCTCTTTGAAATTATGGATGATCTCAAGATAAAGAAAGTGAACATGATCTATATCTCGCATCATCTTGATGAAGTCTTTAGAGTGTGCGACAGAGCCACTGTGCTGAGAGACGGTCAAAACGCCGGAACTTTCGAAATTGATAAGGTGGATCTGAAGACGTTGGTAAAATCAATGCTTGGAAGAACACTGAAAGAAGAGTTTCCGGTTCGAGAGGGAAGATCATCTGAAGAAACACTATTGGGAATTAAGGAGTTCAAGACCGACAAAATGCTTGCCCCAATCAGTTTTAGCTTGAAAAAAGGAGAGATCCTTGGAATCACGGGAATAATCGGTTCTGGAAAGAGTGAACTTGCCCTCGGTTTGTTCGGAGCAGACAGGGCTTTAAAGGGAAAGATCTCCATCGGTGGCAGAGAAGTGAGATTGAACTCGCCCGATGATGCGAAAAGACACGGTATCTCTTTTATTCCAGAAGATAGAAAGGAACAAGGCCTATTTCTTAGGCTTAACGTCGAACATAACATCTGTGTTGCAAACATAGATCTCGCCATTAAGAACGGAATAATTTCGAGCAAAAAGAAATCGGAAATCGCAAAGGAGACTTCAGAAAAGCTGAAGGTAAGACCTTTGGACATAAAAATGGCCGTTCAGAATCTCTCTGGCGGAAACCAGCAGAAAGTTGTCATTGGAAAATGGCTTTGCGGTGAACCAGATATCTTGATACTTGATGAACCGACTCGCGGAATTGATATCGGTGCTAAGACAGAGATCTATTCTCTGATCAACTACCTTGCCGATCGGGGTACAGGAATCTTGATAATGTCATCTGAATTCCGAGAGATGAGTGCGATATGCGACCGAATACTTGTGATAAGAAAAGGAACAATTGTTGCCGAACTTGAAGGTAAAGATTCATCTACAGAGCAGTTATTGACACTGGCGCTTGGAGGTTAACGCACATGGAAAATAAAGTTGAGAAAAATGACAGATCGGCGTTTGTTAGCAAATTCTTGAGATTGCTAAAGGGTGAACTAGGGCTGATCTTGATTCTTGCAGCACTGATGGTGGTTTTTTCGTTGATGTCACCATATTTCTTCACTTCCAGGAACCTTCTGAACATTACCAGGCAGGTGTCGATAACTCTAATTGTCGCCATTGGAATGACCTTTGTAATACTCACTGGAGAGATAGATCTTTCTGTCGGTTCTTCTGCAGCATTAGTTGGAGTTGCAACTGCGGCGGTTCTCAATGCAACGGGCTCTATCTTCCTAGGGCTGATTGCGGGGTTGATACTTGGAGTTGGGATCGGCTTTGCAAATGGTGCTCTTACAGTTTATGGTAGAGTTCAGTCCTTTATTGTGACACTTGCAATGATGGGAATTGCCAGGGGAGCCGCACTGGTTTGGACTGGAGGAAAGCCAATATCCAGATTGCCAGTAGATTTTGCGATAATGGGTGCCGGCTACCTTGGACCAGTACCGGTTTCAACGATAATTGCTGCCGGAGTTTTCATTCTCGCCTTCTTTGTTCTCAACAGAACAAAACACGGAGTATATGTGAAATCAATTGGAGCTAATAGGGAAGCGGCAAGACTATCAGCAATACCAGTAAGGAAATACCGAGTTCTTGCCTTCGTTATTTCCGGTCTCATGAGTGCGCTTGGTGGCATTCTCATAACTTCCAAGTTGCTTTCTGCTCAGCCAACTGCCGCCGAAGGACTTGAGATGAATGTAATAGCGGCTGTCATACTTGGGGGGGCATCCCTTTCCGGAGGTATAGGTACAGTTCTGGGCACTCTCCTGGGTGCCATGGTAATAGGGGTTATCGATAATGGAATGAATCTCGTTGGTGTTTCATCGTTCTTTCAACAAATAGTGAAAGGAGTAATAATACTCGTTGCCGTACTGGCAAAACGTAGTGATTAGGATTCTCTATCAAAAAAGGAGGGGTAACATGAAACGAATGCTTTTGGTAGTTCTTATGATCGGATTGTTAGCGCTAACAGGCTTTGCTGCGAAGACCATTGGTTTTTCAGTCTCGACACTTGCGAATCCCTTTTTCGTGACTATGAAGGAAGGTGGAGAGGCAAAGGCAAGCGAACTGGGGTTGGAAATGATCGTTTTGGATGCTCAGGATAAGCCGGAAACACAGTTTGCCCAGATTCAGGATCTCATAACCAGAGGAGTAGATGTGTTGATCATCAACCCCTTTGACTCTGACGCAATTGTCTCGGCAGTTCTTGAAGCAAACGCAGCCGGAATTCCGGTTATCACTGTGACAAGACCTTCAAACGGTGGAGTTGTTGTACAACACCTCGACATTGATAACAAAGAAGCCGGTATGCTCGCCGCAGTAGCAATGGCAGAAGCACTTGGCGGAGAAGGAAAAGTAGCCATCCTTGAGGGGATACCCGGAGCACCGTCGGCAGTCGACAGACAGAAAGGTTTCATGGATGAACTCAAGAAGTACCCAGGTATCGAAGTAGTAGCTTCCTTAACGGCCAATTACGCGAGGGAGGAGGCCGCACGTGTTACAGAAGACCTTCTTCAAGCTAACCCGGTACTGGACGGAATCTACGCGCACAATGACGAGATGGCTCTCGGTGCTGTAAGAGCAGCGATTGCCGCGGGAAGACTAGACGAAATAAAGATTGTCGGAATTGACGCCACAGATGACGCAATTGCGGCCATAAAAGCTGGTGAAATGGTTGCAACAGTTCAGCAGCAGCCCTACCTACAGATGCAGATGGCAGTTATCGCGGCACAGAGAATCATAAACGGCGCAAATGTTGAACCCAAGGTAATAATCCCGCTGAAACTCATAACTATCGACGTTCTTCAGTAATTAGCCGATCTCCAAGGAGAGCAGCATATGCTGCTCTCCTTTTCTTAAGCTGAAGTATCAAGAAGAAAATAAAAGTGCATTCTTTGGTTTCTTAAAGACCCGCTTTCGATGATCCTAAGCTCTTCTATTCTGTTTCCAAGCTTCTACAGAAACAATAAAAAACCCAGGAAACGACTTTAAACAATGGGCTGCTTAATCTCAAGTTAACAATACTGTTTTTCCATATTTGCTTTGAGCATACCACAAGAAGTATAATGTGACTGATTAGTCATATGACTTATCGGTCACAAAGGAGATGTTAATTTGCCAAAGGAGACTTTTTTTAACCTGTCGGAGACGAAGCGAAAACGAATTCTAGAAGCAGCTATAGATGAATTTGCAGAAAATGGGTATGAAAATTCAAGAGTGAATGAGATAGTCAGGAGGTCTACAATCCCTAAGGGTAGCTTCTATCAGTACTTCGAAAACAAGTGTGATTTGTTTAGATATGTTCTGGACATTATCTATAAAAAGAAAATGGAGATGATGACAGATATTGAAATCTCACACAAAGAATTGAGTGTATTTGAAACGTTAAGGATAATGGTTGAGGCAGGTATAAAGATGGCCGAGGAAGATCCTCGACTTTCGAAAATAAGTGACAAACTCGTTGCCAACAAACCTTTGATGGATGAGGTTCTGAAGGAGTATGCTCCATCAAGTGATGATCTGATTAAGTCCTTAATTAGACGAGGAAAGGATAACGGCGAATTAGCTGACTGGGTAGATCCAGAGTTAGCTTCGAATTTGATAACTGCCTTCATCCTTTCCCTGAGTGAAATGATAAGGTCCAGCAACAATGGGATAATTGCGGAGGCAGCGAGGGAGAAGTACCTCTCTCTTATCAATTTCCTTGAATACGGTATGAAAAGGAGAGAAGATGATGATTCAGGTAAGTGATCTATATTATTCTTACAGAAAAGATAAGGGATTCGCCGTGAATGGCATCTCGTTCGAAGTCAATGAAGGAGAAATTTTCGGTTTTCTCGGTCCAAACGGGGCCGGAAAGTCGACTACTCAGAAAATATTGGCGGGCCTCTTACCGGTTCAAAAGGGAAAAATAAGAGTCATGGATGTCGATGTGTCTGCTACTACCCCTGACTTCTATAACAAAATAGGTGTCTCCTTCGAGAATCCAAATCTCTATCTCAAGCTGACTGGTATCGAGAACCTTGAGTATTTTGCCAGTATGTACGACGTACCTACAGAAGACCCAGTCCATTTGCTCGATATGGTGGGCCTTAAAGACGTTGCTAAAAGGAGGGCAGGAGAATACTCCAAAGGGATGCAACAAAGACTGGTCTTCGCTCGTTCCCTAATTAACAAACCGAAAGTCTGGTTCCTGGACGAACCTGTTTCCGGGCTCGATCCATCAACTTCTGCAGCAATAAAAGAGTTAATCAAAGAGAAGAGAAAAGAGGGCACAACGATCTTCCTTACGACACATAATATGCACATTGCCGATGAACTATGTGATAGGGTGGCATTCATAGTTTCTGGAGAGATTTCCCTTATTGACTCCCCGAGGAATCTAAAACTACAGCACGGAAAGAAACTGGTGGAAATTGAATACAGGGCAAACGGTTCTCTGAAGAGGGATAGCCTTTCTCTTGTTCAAAATGCTGATCGGCAGAAACTCAATTCTCTTCTTGATCACGAGGTGATTGAGACGATTCATTCTAAAGAAGCTACTCTTGAAGAGATCTTCATAAAAGTGACCGGAGAGGAGCTAGAAAAATGAGGCTCTTCACGAACATCTCTAAGGAAATAATACTCGGTTGGAGGAGTCATTTCTTTCTGCTTACCGTAACACTGGCTGTGGCCTACTTCCTTCTGATGACATTTCTGATTCCCGAGGATCTATCAACAAACACACAGTTAATTCTTCTAACTGAAAACGAGGAAATCGCGAGAGCGATCGAAGCCAGTGATCGTAGTTCCGAAGCGTCACTTTCATTTGTCAGCAGTCGTGATGAGCTTTATGAATCGCTCAATAGAAGTTTTAGCAGTATTGGCATAATTATGAGTGGCGATACAGCTTCCCCATCATTTGAGCTGATTTTCCAGGGACATGAAGACACGAAAACCAGAGAGCTCGTGAAACTCATGGTTGCCCATCTTCTTCATGGTTCAAATAATCAGCCGATTTCCAGCGACAATGTTCAGTACCTTCAGAGAAAACAAGATGATGGACTCGATATACCCTTCAACAAGTCTTTTCTTCCGATCTTCCTGATGTTCGAATCCATTATGATGGGTATGATAATGGTCTTTGCAATGGTATTTAGTGAAAAATCTCAGAAGACATTGGATGCATTTGCGGTTACACCGGGAAGAGCCTGGGAATATTTGGGAGCCAAAGTGATCCTTCTCATTATTCTTGGGATAATCTTCGCGATTATTCTCACAGCTCTAGCGGTTGGCCTTCAAGCGAAATATCTGCAGCTTATTTTGATAGTCTCCATCGGGAGTTTCCTCTCGACATCTGTTTCTCTAATAGCTGCAAGTTTCTATGAGAACCTATCTCAGTCAATGGCAGCTATGCTGACATTGACGGTAATTTTCTCATTACCGATGCTTTCGTATTATATGGAAGGATTCTCTCCATGGTATCTGAGAATACTTCCTACTTTTCCCATCATCTTTTCGTTGAAAGGAGCCGTTTTTCCCAATCAGGGTTCAACAGAAATATCCGGCTTGATATTGGTAGCAGTCGAAGCAGTCTGGGCTTTTGTGATAGCCGTCAATCTCTACAAGCTCAGAATGCGAAGGGTTAGGATGTGAGATTATGAGAATGAAAAGGATACTTAGTGTTTTCAGAATAGACACTATAAACGGTATTAGAGATAAGATGGTGATATACATACTAGTGGCCCCGATAATCTTCTCATTCTTTTTCAGAATCATAGCACCTGATTTTCAGAGTCTTTCCTTGTTGTTCGTTACTCTAAGAGACCAGAGGACCACTTTGGAAAGTCTTGAGAAGTTTGGTAGTGTCGAACTTGCCTCATCTGAAGCGGAATTGAAGGAAAGAGTCGGACGCTCCGATGACTCTGTCGCTATCTACAAGGAAGGCGAATCATTCAATCTCTTTCTTCAGGGTAACGAATCGGAAGAGATAGAAGAGGTTGCAAAGATCATCCTTGCAGGGCTTCAATCAGATAACATGAGATATCTCAATTTCAAAGAAAGCGATCAAGGAAGGTTTGTCGCACCGGTAACAGTATTTGGATTTACTTTCGTTGTAATCATCTCCTTTGTTTTGGGAGGAATGGTAATTGGGTTTAATATCATCGAAGAAAAAGAATCAGGAGCAATGAGAGCTCTCATGGTAACACCAATAAAGAAGAGCGAACTCATTCTCGGAAGAAGCATCCTTGGGATTATCATTCCTTTGATTCAAACGTTCCTAGCCGTTCTGATTCTAGACTTGCCCACTATGGACTATCTGAAACTAATAATAGTTACAATTTTTAGTTCAGTTATTGGTATTGTCGTCGGTTTTCTCATTGGAGTAATCTCATCTTCACAGATGAGCGGGATTGCAAACATGAAGATTAGCGGTTGGTTACTTCTGATGCCTGTAATACTTGGCTTCATACTTCCAGAAAGACTACAATTCATATTCTTCTGGTCACCTACATACTGGTCATTTGCAGTACTAAAGGACATCGTAAATCACAGCATTAACTGGTCAAGTTTTACGATTCAGATTCTTTGGATATGTCTAACGACTGCCATATTATTCCTCTTGATGATGAGTAGAATCAAGAAGGGACTCCAGACTTATCTGAACTAAGGCGGGGTTCCCCGCCTTAGTTTTAGACCGATAAATATTTTTATGGGGCAAAAAATTAAATCGATACTGCCAGAATTCCTTTGAACATCTTATAGGCGCTTCAGGAACGATCTGAGATGATTATTCTTCATCTGATGAAAACAGCAAAAGTCAATGCAGTTTCTCGCATAATTCTTTCGTTTTCCACTCGTTCTTTTGGTCAGATGCGATGCAAGAATTGGGTTCGATTTTAGCTATAATTTTAGAGAATAGAAGAAATTCCTAATCTTCTTAATTCTTTGTTCGTAAGAAAACATCATATACGAGAGGTGAGAGAAATGATTGAAGGCAAAGAAGTCGCCTCTGCTGGTCAGCTAAGATATGGAATGGTAGGCGGCGGTGAGGGTTCGTTTATCGGTGATGTTCATAGAAAGGCAATAGCAATCGACGGCCTTGCAAGGCTTGTGGCCGGATGTTTTTCGATTTACTATGACGACACTGTAAGGACGGCCAAAAAGCTTGGAGTTTCTGATGAAAGAGTATACAAAGACTACAAAGAAATGGCTAGAAAAGAATCTGAGCGAGAAGATGGGATTGACTTCGTAAGTATATGTACTCCAAATGTCACTCACTTTCCAATTGCCAAGGAATTTCTTGAAGCAAATATAAACGTCGTTTGTGAAAAGCCCCTTACAGTAGATGAGTCCGAAGCACAGGAACTTGCGGATCTGGCAAAAAAAAGGAATTTGCTTTTTGCCGTCGCATACGCTTATTCCGGATATGCAATGGTAAAACACGCAAGAGAAATGATACAAAATGGAGCAATCGGTGAAATTCGGGTTGTCATGGGTGAGTATGCTCAGGACTGGTTAGCTACAAGACTGGAAGATACCGGCAATATGCAGGCAGCATGGAGAACGGATCCCTCACAGACCGGAAAGTCGAACTGTGTCGGGGATATTGGAAGCCACATTGAAAATACGGTTTCTTACATCACGGGCCTCAAGCTCAAGTCGCTTTGTGCAAGTCTTGAATCGTTCGTTCCGGGCAGAACCCTAGATGACAACGCCGAGATCCTTGTTAGATTCAATAATGGGGCGAGGGGTGTCTTCTGGGCCTCCCAGGTTGCCGTTGGTCATGATAATGGTCTTAAAGTGAGAATATTTGGAAGCAAGGGATCAATAGAGTGGGAACAAGAGAATCCAAACTACCTGAAGATAGCATTCGTTGGGGAACCGGTCCAGATTCTCTCGAGAGGTGGTGGATACATGCTGCCCAACGCTGCAAGCGTCTCTAGAATTCCTGCGGGACATCCTGAAGGGTATTATGAAGCCTTTGCAAACATCTACCGGAATTTCGCAACAACTCTTATAAAGAAGAAGAGTGGAGAAGACCTGTCTGGAGCCGATTTCCCAACAGTCGAGGACGGCTTGGCAGGAGTGAGGTTCATTGGGAAGGCAGTTGAAAGCTCCCAGAAGGGAAGCATCTGGGTGGACATCTAGTCAGGAGGTTATGATATGGGAAATAGACCAGTTACATTATTTACGGGGCAGTGGGCCGATCTAACTTTTGAGGAAATCTGCAAGAAGGCCAGTTCGTGGGGATACGATGGACTTGAGATTGCCTGTTGGGGTGATCACATGGATCTCGAAAAGGCCGCTAAGGATCCGGATTATGTTGAAAAGAGGAAGGAGATTCTAGACAAATACAATCTGAAATGCTGGGCTCTCGGTGCCCATCTTATGGGGCAATGTGTGGGAGATCTTTATGACGTAAGGCTTGATGGATTTGCTCCTGCCAGTTGCAAAGGCAATCCCGAAAAGATTCGAGCATGGGGGATGGAGCAGATGATGTACGCTCCTACTGCTGCAAAAAATATGGGGTGCTATACTGTAACAGGCTTTACAGGCTCTCCTGTATGGAAATTCTGGTACTCGTTCCCTCAAACAACGGAGAAGATGGTTGAAGACGCCTATAAGGAAATCGTTGATCTCTGGACGCCAATTTTTGAGAAGTTTGATGCTGAAGGCATTACATTCTCACTTGAAGTTCATCCTACCGAAATCGCCTTTGATTATTACACCGCAAAGAGACTGTTGGAGGTATTCAATTACAGAAAGACGCTTGGATTCAATTTCGATCCAAGCCATCTCATCTGGCAGGGAGTAAAACCCCATCTCTTCGTAAGAGACTTCGCAGAAAGGATCTATCATGTGCACATGAAAGATGCCGCGGTCACACTGGACGGAAGGGCAGGCATACTCGGATCAATGATGACGTTTGGTGACACTAGACGAGGATGGAATTTCAGGTCTCTAGGTCACGGCCACGTCAATTTTGAAGAAATTATCAGAGAGCTTAACAACATCGGTTACAACGGTCCTCTTTCAGTGGAATGGGAAGACAGTGGAATGGAAAGAGAATTCGGTGCCAAGGAAGCGGCCGAATTTGTGAGGAAAGTTGATTTCGAACCTTCAAACGTTGCTTTCGACGATGCAATGAAGAGCTGAGGAGTGAGCTAATGGGTGAGGTCCTGATAGAGACCAAAGGGATTTCAAAGGAATTCTCAGGGGTTAGAGTTCTCGATAACATAGACATAGGAATAGAGAGGGGCGAGATTTTCGGGATCATAGGTGAAAATGGAGCCGGAAAGTCTACTCTCGTTAAGATCCTCAGCGGAATCTACACACCTACCGGGGGAAAGATTTTTTTCGAGGACAAGGAAGTGGAGATTAAAGATCCTTTGCACGCGAAAGTGATAGGAATCTCAATTATTCCTCAGGAATTCAACTTGATCAATGAGCTCAATGTTTATGAGAACATCTTCCTCGGAAGTGAGATTACGCGCAAGGGGTTTCTCAACACAAGAGAGATGAAGAAGCGAACTATTTCTCTTCTGGAGGAGTTGAAGAAATCGATAGATCCCGAAGAGAAGATTGAGAGGTTGAGCGTGGCCCAGAAGCAAATGGTTGAAATAGCGAAGGCCATAGCATACGATTCAAAGCTCCTGATAATGGATGAACCGACGACAGTCCTCACTCTCAATGAAATCGAAATCCTCTTTGACCTCATGAGCAGTCTAAAGGAAAGAGGGGTTACCATCATCTACATATCTCACAAACTGAAGGAAGTCAGAAATATCTGTGATAGAGTGATGGTCCTAAGAGACGGCCAAATGATCAGTGTAAGTCAAACTGGTGAGGTTGACGAAGAAGAAATGGCAAAGAGAATGGTGGGGCGCGAGCTAAGTCAGATCTTTCCAAATAAGGTTTCACCATCTGACGAAGTTATATTCGAAGTCGAGAACCTGACAATTAGTGGTCTTCTAGAAAACATTTCCTTCAGCCTTCATAAGGGGGAAATTCTTGGCTTTGCCGGTCTAGTGGGTGCGGGAAGAACTGAATTAGCCGAAGCAATAATTGGAATCAGAAAGAAAGATTCAAGCAAGATCAGCATCAAAGGCAAACCGGTTGAAATCAAGTCTCCCAACGATGCTGTGAAGAACAAGATAGCTTACCTTTCGGAAGACCGTCAAGGGAGTGGAATATTAACATCCTTCGATTTGATAAAGAATACGACGCTTATCTCGCTTCCGGCTTATTCCAAAATACTCATTAACAGTAAGAAGGAGCGGGAAAAGACAAAGAAGTATGTCGACAAATTCAATATCAGAGCAGCGTCTCTCAAAACAAAATTGGAGTTTTTCAGTGGTGGAAACCAGCAGAAAGTCTCTCTCGCAAAATCCCTTGACCCGGAGCCCGAAATTTTCATTTTCGACGAACCTACCAGAGGAATAGATGTGAACGCTAAGAGAGAAATATACAGATTCATGAACGAACTGGTCAAAGAGGGTGTGTCCTGTATTCTCATTTCCTCCGAACTTGAAGAGATAATTGGAATGTGCAACAGAGTCGTCGTGATGAAAGAGGGAAGAATTACGGGAATCCTTGAAGGAGAACATATCAATGAGGAAGAGATAATGCTTCATGCCACGGGGCTCAAGGGGGTTGCTTGAATGGCAGGCGAAAATGTAAAGAGACGCTTCGAATATGAAAGATTTGGTCCGCTAATAGCCCTTGCGATACTTTTCGTAATATCCGCTGTTGCCAGCCCGTACTTTCTTCAGACTCAAAATCTTTTGAATATTCTGAGACAGGTTTCCTACACAGGGATCATAGCTCTAGGAATGACTTTTGTGATTATTTCTGGAGGGATCGATCTTTCAGTTGGATCTATGGTCGCTCTTGTTGGCGGAGTTGTGATTCTTGCACTGAACTGGCTTCTGAGTGTGTTTGGCGAGGGTGGAGAAGCATGGGCTATATTGTTCGCGCTGATAATTGGTTTGCTCTTTGGCGCAGGATTGGGCGCGTTGAACGGACTGATGGTAACAATTGGAAAGATCGCTCCCTTCATCGCAACACTTGGTACTATGGCCATATTCAGATCAATGGCACTGTATATAGGAAGCGCCGGCGTCTTCAGATCCGAAAGCAATCTCTTTCCCGATCTGGGAATGGGTAGAGTCCTGGGCATTCCAAATCCTGTAGTTGTCTTCATAAGTCTTGCGGTGATTTTTGCCATTATCCTCAACAAGACTCGTTATGGAAGATATCTTTGCGCCGTCGGCTCAAATCCAAAAGTCGCTATGTATTCTGCTATCAAAGTGAATCTAACGAGGTTTATTTCTTACGTGGCAGTAGGTATTACCGTTGGATTCTCCGCTGTCTTTCTCTCTGCGAGATTGAATTCAATGAGTTCAACGAATGGCGGCATGAACTATGAACTTGATGCCATAGCCGCAGTCATAATCGGTGGAACACCAATGACAGGTGGAGCGGGTTCGATACTCGGAACGGTTATCGGCGCCATAACACTGGGCATAATAAACAATATGCTTAATATGCTCGGGGTATCACCTTATCTTCAGGGCACAGTAAAAGGTGTGGTAATTATCGGTGCGGTCCTAATACAGAGAAAGAGATCTCAATAACCCCAATGGGGCCAAAGGAAATAGGAGGTGTTTCTTGTGAAAAAGGCATTGGTTCTTACGATCTTCGTAGTGTTCATTCTCTCAGCTTTTGCCATGGCTGCCGAGAAGATCAAGATTGGTGTTGCCATTCCTAGTGCAGATCATGGTTGGACAGGTGGAATCGTATGGTGGGCACAAAAAGCCATAAAGGACTGGAATGAGAAGGATCCCGACGTTGAGTTCTTCCTGGTAACTGCTGACTCACCGGCAAAACAGGTTGGGGACGTCGAAGACCTCATGGTAAAGGGAATCGACGCTCTAGTTATTCTTGCTCATGACTCAGAACCACTCACACCAGTTGTCGAGAAGGCCTATAACAGCGGGGTCTTTATTGTATCTGTCGACAGAGGTTTGACGAAACCTGTTGAAAATGTCTACGTAGCCGGTGACAACCCTGGCCTTGGAAGAGTGTCTGGCGAGTGGTTGGCTGAAGCTCTTGATTACAAAGGCGACATAGTAGTTCTGGAAGGAATTCCTTGCGTCATCAACAGCGAAAGAGTAGACGCATTCAACGAAGTCATTGCAAAGTATCCGGACATAAGAATTCTAGATTCACAACCAGCTTACTGGGATACTGCACGTGGATTAGAAATAATGGAGAACTACCTTCAGAAGTACCCGAAGATAGACGCTGTTTGGGCACAAGATGACGATGTTCTTGTCGGAGTCCTTCAGGCATACAAGGAATCCGGAAGAAATGATATCAAGCTCTTCCTTGGTGGCGCCGGATCAAAGCAAATGATAAAGAAGATCATCGACAATGATCCTCTCGTGAAGGCAGATGTTACATATCCTCCATCAATGATAGCTACAGGGATTTCCATGGCGGTATTTGCAATGAGGGGGCAGCCTCTGGAAGGTTTTTATCAACAGCAGATCCCATCTAGAATAATCCTTGCGGCAGAGCTGGTTACCGCTGAAAACGCCGAGCTTTACTACGAGCCTGATTCAATATTCTAAATTTCCACAATGACGAATCTAGACGCCCGGAGACTAAGGTCTCCGGGTTTTTTCAACTCCAAAGCCTTACTAACTACCTAGAGCAATAAGACAGGAACCTTTTCTTCTTCCCGTATCTCTTCAAACAGCATAACTGTGTAAACCTTCTTGTCCTATGAGATGTCATAAGTAATAGATAATAGAGGGGGCGATGCAATGAAGAATCTTGGAATGATTTTCCTTCTTGTTCTAGCTGTCACTTTAGCGTTTTCAAACGGTGTGGTGATTCCGCAGTTTCCGTTGGAACCTGATTCAGGCGGATTCGTGATGAACACACACAACGTTCACATTACAGTTGTGGACGGAATCGCGACGGTCATAATTGAGGAGGAATTTGAAAACACTTCAACTAGATTGCTGGAAGCTGTTTATCTTTTCCCAATTCCCTCTTCAGCTGTAATAAGTGATTTCACAATGAAGATCGGAGATCAAATTCTGAAGGGTGAAGTACTTCCAGCAGATGAAGCGAGAGAGATATACCAGGAGATAGTGGCGAAAATGAAGGACCCGGCACTGCTGGAGTACGTTGGGACTCAGCTTATCAGAATGAGCATCTATCCTTTTGAACCGGGCGAAAGGAGACAATTTTTTATTGAATACAGCCAGCCATTGGAAATATCTTCCAATTCATACTCGATGATTTATCCTCTGAAGATTGACAGTTTTCTTTCGGCTCCTATAGGCTTAGTCAATGTTAGAATTTCGGTTCCTTTTCAGATCGCCGAGGTTTATTCGCCGACTCATCAACTTGTGGAAACAACAGGAGTCAGTGGCAGGGAGTACGTCTTCACAGGAAAAGATCTAATTCCCAATTCAGACGTCGCTCTTGTTCTCACCTCATCAGAAGATGAGATACCTTCTTCTCTGGCATCCCACTGGGATGAATCAACAAATGAAGGATACTTCCTCCTAACACTTATCCCCAGAATTAATGAAGAAATCGTCATCCCAAAAGATGTCGTCTTTGTCCTCGATATTTCCGGTTCGATGTACGGAGAGAAGATTGAACAGGCTAAACGCGCTTTAGAACAAGTACTTCAAATGCTAAGATCTGGGGATCGCTTTGCAATTGTTACCTTCGATGGAAAAGTACACAACCTTACTGGAAGTCTTCTAAATGCTTCAGAAAAGGCTGAGTGGATAGAGAAGGTAAGAAGAATTCAGGCAGATGGAATGACAAATATCTACGGCGCACTTCAGACAAGCATAGATATGTTCAGCAAATATGATACTGGTAGATTCAAGGTACTTCTCTTCCTTACTGACGGAGAGCCGACAGAAGGAATAACCGACATCGGAAGAATAATTGGTGATGCGACTCCCGAGGCAAAAGCCAGAAATGTTCATCTCTTCTCTTTTGGAGTAGGCACTGGGGTCGTCGCCGAACTATTGGACCGCCTTGTTCAGGAAAATGCAGGAAGAGTAAGTTATATTGTCGAAGGAGAAAGCATTGAAGGAAAAGTCACCGATCTCTACAGATCCATAGAGACACCTGCTCTGGAAAACGTGACTGTTTCTATAGAAAACCTTGATGTAAGGAAAACTCTTCCCGAAGGTCCATACTCACTCTTTTCCGGGCAGGCTTTAAGAATATCGGGAATTTACTTTGATGAGGGAGATATGAGAGTGACCGTTGAAGGTACTAGAGGCGGTGAAAAGTACAGGTATGAGTATCTCTTCAAGACTTCAAAGAGATCTGACAACCCATTCATCGAGAGAATCTGGGCTCAGAAGAGAATTGGCCATCTTGCGAATCTTTACAGATATGAACCTTCCCTCACTGAAGAAGAGAAGGAAGAGTTGAAGCTTGAGATTATCGCTCTCTCAAAAAAGTTCAACATAATAAACGAATTCACATCGTACTTGATCGCTCCTGAAAGAGTTCAAACATACACGACAGGAGATAGAGGGGGCCTGGGTGCTGCCCCTCCTGCAGATTCTGTCATGGCAGCGAAATCTGTTGCGGAGATGGAGCAGGACCAGTTCGTTGAAGGCGGGGTTTTTGATTACACGTTCGTTGACGGAATAGGCTTCACTCTTGAAGAAGGGGTTTGGATCCAGGATGATGAACAGGTAAACATTCTTGAACCGCTAAATCTGACCGCATACAGTGAAGCATACTTCGAGCTTGCCGACAGAAGCGACTGGGTAGCGAAAGTCTTTGCACTCGGTGATAGAATAAAGTTCATCTATGAAGGAGTTCTCATTGAAATTTTAGACGAAGGGATACAAACTCTGGATGAGTTGCTTGAGGCTTTGAACAAGCAGTAGTCTTCGTCTAAAAATCCTTGTCGTGTACTGGAATATCTGCAAAAGAAAAGGAACGCGATTGTCAGCGTTCCTTTTCTTGTTCATTACGAACCTACCGTGTGTTGAAGAACGTCAGCCAAAGAAATACCAACTTCTTTCAGAAACGGCTTATCAATCTCCAACTATCGGAGCGAACTCAAAATCGACCCAGTTGTCGCCACCGGAAAGGGTTATTGTCTGGGCATTGTCAAGATCCGGTGTGCCTCCTGAATAGTTGAAATATCCAAGAAGATCTCCAGTGTCAATCGTTCCGCTTTCGTCCATATCCCTCCAGGCGAAGATTTCGACCTGAGAATTGCTTACGTCACTGAAATGGTATGCACCTGAGTCAGATAGGTTGGTGCTGGCAATATTGGTGCCAGTTGACGGATTTCTCAAGAAGACTTTGAACTCTTGTGGCGAGGCAATAGAATCAAGCGCAGCTTCGGCATCTACAAGTCCCCACCCGTAATCGTCATCTCTTCCGGGAGATCCGAGATCTATGGCCGTATTATGTAGTACGTTTCTAATATCATCCGGATCAGTCAAACCGGCTCCCATTAGAAGAGCCACAAGGCCTGTTACATGTGGCGTAGCCATCGATGTTCCCTGCATATACATATAGGTGTTGCCCGAGGGAGTCCATCCGGTGCTGTATATTCCGTTTGGATCGGTGCCTGATCTCATATACCCTCCGGGTGCCACAACATCAAGCTCAGACCCATAACATGAGTAAGGAGATATCTTGATTGTACCTTCGTCTTCCCATATTGCTCCAACAGCAATAGTCTCTGGATAGCGAGCAGGATAGAGGATATTGCCGTCTCCATTGTTTCCGGATGCTGCGACCATCACGACTCCATTTCTGGCTGCGTATTTCACAGCGTCGTGTACGGCAGGACTGTCTACCGCTCCTCCTAGACTCATGTTAATTATCTTTGCTCCATGATCGACTGCATAGATTAGGCTGTTAATAAGTGCGGCTGCGTCTTTTATTCCTCTGATGGGTATAAGTGTGATTCCCAGTCCTCCCCAGGTAACGCCGGAAACACCCAGTGCGTTATTCGTGAGCGCAGCGATCGTCCCAACAACGTGAGTTCCGTGGCTGTCTTCGGAAGTGCCTGGTTCCGAGACATTAGTGTTGTTATCTATGAAGTTATAGCCAGATTCAAAGATTCCGGAGAGATCGGGGTGGCTAGTGCTGAATCCCGAGTCAATTACCGCTACTACCACGCTTCTAGATCCAACCGTGTAATCCCAAGCTTGAGGTAAATTCATGACAGGGTAGTTCCATTGAACGGGGTATGAGGGATCGTTTGGCGTGGTACTAAGTGCGTAGAACAAGCTGTTCTTAGATACCTGAACAATTCCCGGGAGTCTCCTCAATTCCTCCTCGCTCGCAGCCGTTCTAACATGCAGGTACTTCAGTTCACCATAATAGTCCTCTATTCTTTCAATTACATCGATCGACGCAATGGAGGCACTAATGAATGAGGATTCAGCTTCTTTGAATGATTCCACCTTTAGAAGATATTCGTTTTCTATGAATTCAGGTTTGTCATGCGTGATCCTTATTTCGGTGTTAGAATGTATATCCATATTTTCAAGGCTTGCAGTCTTTATGTTTCCCGTATACGGGGTAACGGTTCCAAATATATTCTTTGTCGTGGTCTCAGCATTATAGTATGCAATCACATTCTTGGGAGAGTTGACGTTAACAGCTACAGGGTTTGCATCTCCCATGTTTGCTCCGTTAATAACCCAGTGTGAAAAGGTGTAACCGGCTCTTACTGGAGCAGTGAAATTCTTCACAGTTCCAGCTACATACCAACCTGCTCCTTCAATGGTTCCTCCTGCAGGGTTTGTTCCCGTTGTCACCATGTACTCTACTTTCATCTCTGCGGTATAGGTCATATCTGAGTTCAAGGTAATTGTTCTTGGATTGTTTGTATTGGTATCGCTCCAGCGTACAAAGGTGAAACGCGTGTCTGTTCCCGTTACTTGACCAGATTTCTCCTTTTCCTGCGGAGAAGTGACTTCTATTTCTGCTTCGGTACCACTGTTTAAAACCACCGTCTTTGGAGAAGCAAAGCCGATATCATCAATGATTATGTTTAGTCCGGTTTCCGGAGATGTAGTTACCGTTAATGTGTATTGTGTTTCTTGCTCGGCAAAGACTGCCGTGACATGATAGGGTTTATCGACAACAATCTCAAGAGGTCTTGCACTTCCAAGGTTCTGACCGTTAACATACCAGTAGCTGAAGTTGTACGGGCCTAAATCTCCGCTGAAATCAAACTGCCACACATTGCCTCTAGCCGTCCAGAAACTCGCTACTTCCGATACTTCTGATGGCGAAGAATCGACTGTCACCCTGTATTCTGCGTCCATATTTGCGGTATATGTTATATCTGTGTTTACAATCACGTTTCTAGTATGCGAGGTGTTTCCATCATTCCAGTCATCGAATATGTATCTCGAATCTATTCCCGAGAGCCACGGGGATATGTCTTTCTCCTGAGGAGTAATCGCGGCGATTTGCTTTGTTGTACCACTGTTGACAATCATCCCTTTTGGAGAAGTGAATGGAACACCGCCTATTTCAATGTCCAGCGCCAGGTCTGGCGATGTAGTGACCGTCAAATTGCAGGGAATTTGATCTGCTATGTAGACTGCAACGATATGCTTCGGAGCGTCAATAATTATGTTCAGAGGATTTGAAGAGCCAGAATTCACTCCATTTACCATCCAATGGCTAAAAGAGAAGCCAGCTCTAACCGGCGCAGTGAAGCTCTTGCTAGTAGCAGAAATACTCCAGCCTGTTCCAGGAACCATTCCCCCTGCTGGATCGGTTGAGGTAGTCACTTTGTATTCAACGAGCATTTCTCCCGTGTAAGTCATGTTTGAGCTGAGCGTTACATTTCTTGGATTTGCCGTACTTGAATCGTTCCACTGGATGAAAGTAAATCGAGTATCCGGTCCTATCACCTGACCGGATTTGTCTTCTTCCTGAGGAGAAGCGATTCCAATATTTGTGGAACTACCCCCAGCTAGAGTGACTGTTTTAGGAGATTCGTAGCTAATACCCCCTATAGTTATGTTCAACCCGGTTTCCGGAGACGTTGTTACTTTCAATGTGAATTTCGTTGGAGTCGGACATCCTGTAAGGGTTATCAATACTATTGCCAGTATTGCTAATGAAAACAACAGTTTGATTTTCATAAATACCTCCTCGTATTGAAGAAAAGAGATTCTTTGATTCAGGTAAATGAGGCTCCAAATGAAGAAGAGTCAGGCAATGTAATAGCTTTGATAAACAATCCTAGCATGAATAAATGAATTAATGTCCATTATTCGAAACAAGAAGAAAGGGTGTTTCTCATGAGATAAGATTGTCTCAATGCGTCTTACTGTTACCTCAGCAAGTCGGAAAAGCAGTAATTTCTAATGGTCAGGTGATTGTCACTCTCTTTGACTCTCTTGAGAGATTCTCCTTGTTTTCATACATCTTTTCGTCGGCCACGATCAGCAATTCTCTAATACTCTTCCCATCATCAGGAAATACTGCAACACCAACACTGGCAGTCAGTTTCAAGTTTCTTCCCTTGATAGAAAAGGGGTTTTCAAAGGCTTTATGGATTCTCATTTCAGCCTCTCTAGACCCTTCTTTTCCCGTCGAAGGTAGTATGTATACAAATTCGTCGCCGCCCATTCTTGCAATGAGGTCGCTTTTACGGCAGACAGTACTCAGGCGCTTGCCAACTCTTTTTAGAAGCTCATCTCCAAAATCATGTCCAAGAGTATCGTTGACTCCCTTGAAATCATTTAGATCGAGATAAAGAAGAGCCATATCCTCGTAATTTCGCTTCGAAAACTCAAGCTGCCTTCCCGCGCAATCAAAGAAGGCTCTGCGATTCGGAAGACCAGTCAGGTGATCCTCCATAGACAGCTTTTCCATCAGCTTTCTCTGTCCTCTCAGTTCATTTACTGTCTGAATTCTCCATAAAAGAACTGAAATCGCTTTTCCAAAACCAATTGCCGTGTTTACTACCTCTTTGTCATCAAAAGCAGTTGAAGAAGTGAAGCTGTCCAGATTGAAATACATTCTGATGTCATCATCTATCTTTATTGGGATCGAAAGAGTGCTCTTTATTTCCTCAAGCCTTCCTCCTTTTATGATCTTCTCCAATCGCTCACCATCCATGTGATAATCAACACTGTAATCTTTTATGATAACCACATCATCGCTACCTTTTTGAATAAGTTCTTCAGAAGAAAACGAGACCGTCTTCAGTTCCTCAAAGTCGTAGTTGTGAGTGGCCACAAAGTGATAACGATTATCCTCTTCTTTCAGCAGAAAAGCTGCTGCATCTGCCCTTGGGAAGACTTCAATACATCTCATCAAGAAGTAGTTGTAGGTCTTTTCATCAAAATCGCTTTCCAAAACTTCCGTGATTAATTCGTTGAGAAGTCTCTGGAACTTGTTCTGTTCAATGAGAGCCGATTCGATCTTTCGCAAGTGAGTGACATCTTTGAAGGTCATGATAAAGGAATCGGGATCTTCTTCAGTATCCCTTCCAATCACCAGATTGACCTCGGCAACTAACTTATATTGTCCCACATTAACGAATTCCAATTCAGTCTGACAGGCGTTCTTTCCTGCAAAAAGAGAGACCTTCGCCTTCTCGAATCTCTTCTCGCTATCTTCGGAAAGCACATCAGATACTTTCATTTTCACGAGTTCTTCGTTACTATATCCAAGCAAACTGCATGCTGCCCTATTCGGATAGAGTATCTCTCCTGACAGACCCATAAGTAGAATGCCGTCAAGTGAATTGTCTACAACGGCCCCGAATTCTGAGATTCTCTTCTTTCGCTCCTTGATGTGATGAACAGCACTTATCAGGAGCATGGGAAAACCAATAACCAGCAGCACCACCGAAACGAATTCATAAAATCTCGTTCCTGTAAGCGCTTCAAGCAAATCGAAATATGTTGAAATCGATAGAAAGATAAGGCCCAGAGGGATCCCTTTGTGGAGCTCACGATTTCCCAGTAGGTAAGCCGCGACCAGCGAAACACCAATAACCACCATTTCGCTAAGTATAGCAAAGAACTTAACCGGCTGAACAGAATGCAGGGAAAAGACTACTACTGAAACAACGACTATTAAAATCGATGTAAGATATACCTGCAACTTGCTTCCTGGAATGCTCAACAGTATTTCACCTCAGGAGAACTAATAGTCATTCAATGATATCAGATCCTATTTAACGAAAATATTGTAAGCTTTGTAATCAACCGATGATTCTTTTCCTTCCCACGATCTGAAGTATCTGAAGATGATCGTCGAATACCCTTCGCCCACCGCTTGAAATGACCAGGTAACTTTTGAAGGAGCTCCTACCTTTTCGCTTTTATCGACTGAGATCTCTTTGCTTCTTTCCATTATTCCATCTCCAAGAACTACATACTGCCATGTGTACCCGGTGCTAGCATTCTCCTCCAGGGTGATCGTAAAGGTCGTACCAAGCGTCACTTCATTCATGAGAATCTTCAGATTTACCTGTCCCTTCTCTTGGCCAGTAACATCCACCGTCAATGCCCTGAAGTCCACAGAGTGTTTCTCTCCTTCCCACTGTCTGAAAAGCTTCAAGGTGAGCAAAGCCTTTCCTTCCTTTGCCGCCGTCATTATCCACCCTTTGACAGAAGGAGCGCCAGGCATCATACTGGTCGTGTTGTGCTCTTCTAGGAAGTTTCTCAGCACACCTGTCGGTTCCGCAAAAATATGCCATAGATATCCCGTGGAAGGATTCTCTTGAATCTCAAGTATGGCAAGATCGGTTACACTCATTGAATTATCCGACTCTTTCAGTTCAAATGCTAGTCCCGATGCGATTATCAATGCAATATAAAAAAACGCTGTTAGTACCTTTTTCATGGTAAACACCTCCTATATTAGAAAAAGCTCTTTCTGTCTTCCATCAAGATAGTCGATCTCATTATCAATTAAAGCAACTGTTTCTTCCAAGAAACCGTAGACATTCTGTCCGTCCCATAGTGACAGTCGCGTCCTGCAATTTAGCTCCATGGCAAAGCAGGTCATGTTTCTGATCTTCAGGTCTCCGGCTCCACTTATTCTGTCTTGGTTATTCCATAGTCCAATAATTGGTCCCGCACCGTGTCCATGATAACCAACTGGATGTGAGTATATTGCCGCTTCCAGACCCTTCACCTTCGCCTCTTCAAGAGAAACTCGAAGCAATTCATTTCCGGTAGTTCCCTCAGCGAAATTTCGTGCCAGAATATTCTGAACCTCATTTGTTCTTCTTATTACTCCATCGAGATCCACCTTCAAATCGTCATATCCTTCATCTTTCAGATAGAAGATCTGCTGCGTATCAGTTGCGAGGCCGTTGTAGATAAAGCCAAAATCGCAATGCAATAGGTCCCCTTCCTCAATGAGACCCGTACACCTCGGATCTTTCAATCCCTTTCTCTGGAAATCTACATCTGGGCCGAACCATGTTTTCAGACCAATATCATATGCCAGCTTCTTGAGCAGGAGCTCGATATCTCTGGTTTTTGTGACTCCCGGTGTAATGTTGTCTCTCGAAAAGGCATTTCTGATTATTACGTGAGCTACTCTGTCTAGATTTCTGTAAACCTCAATCTCCTTCTCGCTTCTTGTCTGCAACCAGTTGACTGCAATGTTTTCGGCACTCACCAGTGTAACCTCATCACAAAGCTTTCTCTCAAGAGATCGGAAAAGTGAATACGTAATCCCATCGGCGAGTGCGAAGTTCTCCGAATAGTCCACTCCTAGTGTCTTCACTTTTAAATCCTTTAGCAGATTTCCTATAGAATTGAAGATATCTCCGTCTTCAACCTTCCACGCCGATTCATAATAGCTGCTCATCTGACTGCCATATGGAGACAAAACAAATCTATTGTTCTTCGTAAATAAGAAGGCCGTTATTCTGCTGGCTCCGTAAAATGAACCGGGAAGCAACGTACTGATGATAGGATCTTCGTTGTTCTCTCTTCCAATCACTATCCAGGCATCAAAGTCCTCTTCCGCAAGAAGCCTCGGCATAATATTCTCAAGCCTGTCGAGAAGGGATTCGTTGTAACAGGCAATTCTTTCTTCCTCAGAGGGCATTGTGGAAGCTATTTCTCTATACTGATCCGCAAATTCATTCATCTGGGCCCCCGTTGTTCTTTCCAATTGGAATGACAACTTCCGAATCGTTTATCAGACTCTTCAAATAATCGCTGTTCTCTTTCAGAAAGCTCTCCTCTTCTAAAAGGTGAACGCCGGTCTGACCCTTGCTTCTTATTCTAAGTTTCTTGTGAGCGCTCTTCTGTCGACTGATCAATTTGTACGTAACCCCATCAATTTCAACATATCCTTTGATCTCCAATTTTCCACCTCCTGAGATAATCTAACATTTATGAATGGCAAAACAAAGAACTACACACGTTACTTGCTTTGCTGAGCAAATACGGAGTAGAATTTACTAATCCCCGAAAGAAGGAGTTAAAGTTGCATCTCAGAAGCGACCTGGAGATAATGAGTAAGGATAAGGCCTTAATCAAAACTCTTCCACAGAGCTTAATGGGTCTTTCAGTGATCGAAAGGAACACCAAAGGAATGATCTTTGTTGACAATCAAAGAAGTCCGAACCTCATAGTGGTTTGGAATTATTGTGATACAGTTCTAGTGGGGGGTGAAAGTGAAAGGATTTCAGAAAACCAACTTAGTAGATTTCTTTTCGAGACTTTTCTCCCGCTAGCAAAAGAAAGAGACATCCCTTTCATAAATTTCTGCTCTTCTCCCACTGTCTTGGATAAACTTCTAGCTATCCTCAAAACAATGAATCCAAGACTTGTGAAAAGACGCTTCTTTCAAGCAAACTCCATGTTAAGTAATACTGAAAGACACCATTCAATTGAATTTACCGCGTACAGAATTAATGAGGAGTTGCTGAATCCCCACCTGGATTACAGTAACGTTCTTAGAGGCTGGGTATATTCCTTCTGGAAAGATCTGGATTCATTCGAGAAACTTGGTGGAGGTTACGCATTAATCAAGGGTAAGACAATAATTAGCTGGTGCTTGGGTGTATACAGATTTGGAGATAGAATCGAAGTGGGCCTAGAAACCGTCAAGGAGTTTAGAAATCAAGGTCTTGGTCTAGCTGTGTCGAAAACATGCGTCGATGAATTCCTTTCAAGCGGGTTGGTAGTTGACTGGCACTGTGATTCTGAGAATTACCCTTCTTTGTCGATTGCCATCAACCTTGGACTGAAGGAAAAAATGGATTATGAAGTGTGTCAGATAAGCATTTAGAAGAGGATGAAGATGAGAGAAACGAAAATGATTTGCACTATGTGTGGCAAAGAATATTTAGGAGAACATTTTCGCTGTTCGTGTGGGGAACCACTTGAGCTAATCATAGAAAAGAAAAAGTCTGTAAACATCTCCTGGAAGAAATCAGGAATCCTCGAAAGCTTTTCGGATCTCTTACCTGAATTGAAGGATTGTGGCTCTCTTTCAATGGGTGAGGGGCTCACCCCCCTGACGAAGATAGAACATGCTATGAAAGATGGTTTAGAGCTGTTCATCAAGAACGAGGCAATAAATCCAACGTGGTCTTTCAAGGACCGCGGAAGTTATTTAGCCGTTCTCGACGCCATTAACAGAGGTTACAGAAATATAGGCACAGTTTCCACGGGTAATATGGCCGCCTCAATTGCCGCCTACGGTATGAGAGCGGGACTGAAGACTACAATTCTTGTCTCTGATTCAATCCCCGAGGAGAAAATCTCGCCTATCGCCATCTATGGCCCTAGAATCCTGAGGGTCAATGGAGATTATGACCGTCTTTATTTCAGATCACTGGAACTAGGAAAAAACAAGAACATCTACTTTGCAAATTACGACATCCCAATTAGAGTAGAAGGATCGAAAACTATCGCCTTCGAGATATTCCTTCAGCTGGAAGGTAGAGTTCCCGATTTTGTGATCGTTCCAACAAGCTCTGGTGGAAACGTTAGAGGAATAGAAAAGGGATTTCGCGAACTCGAGGCATGTGGGCTCTCAAATTACATTCCACGAATGATCGTGGCACAGGCTTTGGGATGCTGTCCTGTACACCGAGCCTTCTCTTCCGGCGACAATCAAATAAAGAGATTCGCACGCCCACATACAATTGCACATGCAATCGAAAATCCCTTCCCTCCAAGCGGAAATGCTGTTCTGAAAATACTAAGAGAAAATCAGGGAATCACTGTTGCTGTGAATGAAGACGAGATTCTTACAGCCCAGAGACAACTTGCCAAAAGAGGTCTTTTCGGGCAGCCTGCCAGTGCGGTTGCGTTCGCCTCGATTTCAAAGCTAAAAAATGAGATTGGTATCAAGAGGGCCCTCGTTGTTGCAGTTCTAACGGGCTCCGGCTTGAAATACCCTGCAGTTCTTAAAGAGCAACCTTCAATTGTGGAAGCAACCGATATCGATTCCCTTCAAGACTTGCTATAGAGCAATTGGTAATGCTTCATACCTTTTTTTGCTCGAAAGCTTTTAATTATTGGCCCTAGTAAAGTGATTGCATTCGATCTGTCTGAACCCACACATGGGGTAATCTCCAAAAGTACGCATTTCATGTTATCAGTCTCTAGTTAAGAACGCTATACAAAATTATATCTTTATTATTTAGTACTTTCTAATTGCTATTCAGTAAGCATTGTAATAAATATAAATTATGATATCTTTGTGTTGACAGGTCGATTTCTCTTGCCTATAATAGTGTTGAAGATGTTGAGTTGGCATGCAAGGAGGGAAATCAGATGGCAAATAAGGAATACACAGTAGGTATCGACCTTGGAACGACCAATTCTGTTATTTCATGGGTTAAGCCCGACGGGAACGTTGAGGTAATTCCTAACGCGGAAGGAAATAGAACAACGCCTTCTATAGTATCGTTCAGCAAGACCGGTGAAATCATTGTGGGTGAGCCCGCAAAGAGGCAGACGATTCTGAATGCAGACAGGACTGTGAGATCAATAAAGCGAAAGATGGGTTCCGATTTCAAAGTAAGGATAGACGACAAAGAGTACACCCCTCAAGAAATCAGCGCCTATATCTTGAAGAAGATGAAGGCAGATGGAGAAGCTTATCTTGGCGGGAAAATTACTAAGGCAGTTATTACCTGTCCTGCATATTTCAATGATGCTCAAAGACAGGCCACTAAAGAGGCTGGAATAATCGCTGGGCTTGAGGTTCAGAGAATAATTAACGAGCCCACAGCGGCAGCCGTAGCATACGGAACCGACAAGAAACAAGGTGACAAAAAGATTATCGTATACGATCTGGGTGGAGGAACTTTTGATGTTTCTGTACTGGATATTGGTGATGGAGTTGTTGAAGTTCTTTCAACTTCAGGTAACAACCACCTCGGCGGAGATGATTTCGACCAGAGATTGATAGACTACATAGCTGAGGACTTCAGGAAGAAGAACAACGTAGATCTTAGAAAAGACAAACAGGCATTTCAGAGACTGAAGGACGCCGCGGAAAGAGCTAAGATTGAGCTTTCATCAAAGTATGAAACTGAGATTTCCCTACCTTTCATAACTGCAACGGCTGATGGTCCGCTTCATCTAGAAATGAAGATAACGAGATCCACATTGGAATCCCTAATAAAAGATCTTGTGGAAGGCACCAGGGAACAGATAGAAAGAGCTATGAGCGACGCGAAGCTTTCACCAAAAGAGGTTGATGAAGTACTGCTTGTAGGAGGTTCTACCAGAATTCCGATGGTTCAAAGCTTCATCAAGTCGATCTTCGGCAAAGATCCTAACAAAAACATCAACCCAGACGAAGCCGTAGCAATAGGTGCAGCACTTCAGAGTGGTATTCTCTCGGGTAGCGTGGAGAGCGATCTGGTGCTCGTAGATGTTACACCTCTCACTTTAGGAGTCGAGGTTATGGGTGGCTTGATGGAGCCCATAATCGAAAGAAACTCTACGGTCCCCGTAAAAAGATCTAAGGTCTTCACAACCGCTGCAGATGGCCAGACCGAGGTGGAAGTAGCAGTATTCCAGGGAGAAAGAACCATGGCTAGGGACAACATGTCTCTTGGAAGCTTCAAGCTCACTGGTATTGCACCGGCACCTAGGGGAGTACCTCAAATTGAAGTGACTTTCGATATCGATAGTGACGGAATTGTACACGTCTCTGCAAAGGATCTTGGAACGAACAGAGAGCAGTCGATGGTTGTTAGTGGAAGACAGAAGATGTCTGAAGAAGATATTAAGAGAGTCGTAGAAGAGGCAAAGAAATACGAAGAGCAGGATAAGCAGAAGAAACAAGAAATAGAGCTGAAGAATCAGGCCGATCAGTTGGCATATAGCATTGAAAAGCTTCTTAACGAAAGTGGAGATAAGATCTCGTCCGAAGACAGAGGCAAACTTGAAGGACTGGTGAAAGATCTAAGGGATGCTTTGAACGAAGACAACATTCAGAGAGTAAAGCTCCTTTTTGATCAACTTCAGAAAGAGAGCATGAGAGTCGGACAAAGCGTTTATCAGAAAACACAGGCACAAACTCCAGCTGATGGAGGCCCACAGGAAGGTGAAAACAATGACAGTGACAATGGTACCGAATATATACCGCCGGAAGACAGTAAGTAACAGAAACCATAGAAACCCAGAAAATGGAGGTGTTAATATGTTGGCTATCAGAAGAGGAAGCGATCTTTTCAGACCCTTTGAAGAGATTCAAAGAGAAATGGACAGACTCTTTAACGACGCCTTCAAAGGGCTGAACAGCCAGTCTAGAGAAGCAACCATGTTTAGTCCCGAAGTTGACATCTACGAGAAGGACAACTCCGTCTTCATTGAAATGGACATCCCAGGAATCAAGAAGGATGAACTGGAAATCAAGGTGGAAGACGACATTCTCTCTATCAAAGGAGAGAAGAAACTTGAGAGAGAGCAGAAGGAAAGAGATTACCACCGCTATGAGAGATATAGCGGAGCATTCCAGAGAATCTTCAGACTTCCCGAATATGTGAAGAGTGATGATGTCAAAGCTAAATACGAAGACGGTGTCCTTAGGCTCGAGCTCCCCAAGAAAGAAGAAGTCAAGAAGGAAGCAATCCAAGTCAAGATCGACTAAGAAAAAGTTAGGCTGAGAGGGCGCTTACGGGCGCCCTTTTTTTGGAGGTGTAATGATGATTAACTACGAAGAATACACCGAGAAAGCTAAGAAGATCCTTATGGATGTACAGGATATTCTAATGCGGTACAAACAGAATCAACTCGCTTCAGAGCATATTCTTCTATCTATGCTGGAGGATGGCGACAATATTGCAATTGAAATTTTGAATGAGAAAAAGGTAAGCATTGATTCTCTCAAAAAGGACGTTGAAGAGGTAGTCGGTCGCTATGGAAGCGGAAGTCAGATCGGCAACCAGATATACATCACACCGGACGCAAGGCACATTCTGGAGAATGCCAAAAGCGAAGCTAGAAGAATGCACGATTCAAAAACAGGCACCGAGCATATTCTTCTCGCCATGGTCCGGGAAACTTCTGCCGTGGCCAGCAGATTGCTATCCAAGTACGGAATCAATCTCGACAATATATACACTTTGATCCTTAAGGGTCGTACGAAAGGCGCCGCAGAAGAGGACGAGAATCTCTCTTCTTTGAAGAAATACACGATAGATCTCACTCAACTCGCAAGAGAAGGTAAGCTAATGCCCGTTATTGGAAGAGAAGACGAGGTAAGAAGAGTAATACAGATTATTGGAAGGAAAACTAAGAATAACCCTGCCCTGGTGGGAGAACCCGGAGTTGGCAAAACTGCAATTGTAGAGGGCCTTGCGCAAAGAATTGTGAGCAGTGATGTTCCGGAATACTTGAATAACAAAAGCGTTCTTGCTCTTGACATGGGTAGACTTGTCGCCGGGACCAAGTTCCGAGGGGAATTTGAAGAGAGGATGAAAGGAATAATAGACTCCGTCAAAAAGCTCTCCGGCGAGGTAATTCTCTTCATAGATGAAATCCATAGTGTCGTTGGAGCGGGTTCAGCAGAAGGTTCTATGGACGCCGCTAATCTACTGAAACCTGCCCTTGCAAGGGGAGAGTTGCAGTGCGTTGGAGCTACGACTCTCGATGAATACAGAAAGTATATTGAAAAGGACAGGGCTCTAGAGAGACGCTTTCAACCAGTTATTGTAGAACAGCCAACCGTTGAAGAGGCCTACAGAATCCTCGAAGGGCTGAAACCCACTTATGAGAAACACCATGATATAAGGATTGAAGACGATGCACTGAAGACGGCCGTTGATCTGAGTGTCAAATACATTACAGACCGCTATCTCCCTGACAAAGCGATTGATCTCGTTGACGAGGCTGCCTCGTTTGTGAGACTGCAAACAGGCTATATGCCCGAAAAACTGAGATCGCTCGATCGCGAGCTAAAGGAGCTTGATGGTGAGATAAGTGCTCATGCGGAAAAAGGTGAGTACCGGGCCGCTGCCGAGCTGAAAACCGAGGCGGAGAAAAAGAAAGGGGAATTCCTCCTTGAAAAAGAGAAGTGGGAATCGGAAGAGTCTTTTGGAAAAACCGTGACATCGGCAGTCGTGGCTTCAATTGTTGAACAATGGACCGGAATTCCCGCCGGGAAAATGCTTCAGTCTGAACGCGAGAAGCTCCGTGATCTCGAGTCAATAGTCCACGAAAAGTTTGTCGATCAAGAAGAGGCAGTCAAAATCGTTTCGCAGACTATCAGAAGAGCAAGGGCCGGCCTAAATGCACCTCATAAACCCTGGGGTTCTTTTCTTTTTATGGGACCCACAGGGGTGGGTAAGACCGAACTTGCCAAAAGGCTCGCATTCATCCTCTTTGGCAGTGAAGAGGCAATGGTAAGAATTGATATGTCGGAATATATGGAGAAGCATACCGTTTCTAGACTTATAGGAGCGCCTCCAGGCTATGTGGGTTACGAAGAAGGTGGTCAATTAACAGAAGCAGTCAGGAGAAGACCTTATTCAGTTGTCCTTCTTGATGAGGTAGAAAAGGCCCACAGAGAGGTACACAATGTTTTGCTTCAGATTATGGATGACGGACGTCTTACGGATGGAAAAGGCAAGACAGTATCTTTCTCAAATACAATAATCATCATGACCAGTAACATTGCATCTGAAGAGCTGGCGAATACCTCGGAACTTACCCGAGTGAAGGATTTCGCTGAAGAAAGTTTACGGAGAGTCTTCAGGCCGGAGTTCATAAACAGGCTTGATTCCATTGTTCTTTTCAGGCCTTTGGATAGTGAAGCAATGGAGGGTATTGTTAAGATGAGAATAGCGGAAATGGAAAAGAGACTATCTGATCAACGCATCTCCGTTGAGATCAGTCAGGAAGCTGTTGCATATCTTGCTAGGGAGGGTTACGACAGGGAATATGGTGCAAGACCCGTTAGGAGATTGATCGAGAAGTCGGTGGAAGGGCCAATAGCAGATATGATCATCGATGGAGCTCTGGAAGAAGGGATGAAGGTTATTGTAGACTCAGACGGCTCTGGAATCTTAGTGAAGGTGCAAAAGGGTTAGCAGAGTAAACGTTTCTTGGCCAAATGATACAGCAGTAATGATATCATTTTTCTAGGAGGTGCTTAATGGACAAGATCTTCTTCACTTATAAGATCCCCGATGAAGGTTTGCTTCTTCTGAAAGGATACGACATCATGATCAACACTGAGGATAGGTTCCTATCAAAAGAAGAGATTATTCAGAAAGCCAAGGATGCGGTGGCATTGGTAACTCTGCTATCGGATAAGATTGATGCAAATCTTATCGAATCGCTTCCGAAACTAAAGGTGATTGCGAATTACGCGGCTGGCTATAACAACATCGACGTTGAAGAAGCCAGGAAAAGAGGCGTGAGAGTCACCAATACTCCCGATGCTCTGACAGACGCCACGGCCGATTTAACTTTAGCATTGATTCTCGCTACAAGCAGAAGAATCGTTGAGGGAGACAGATTCGTCAGAAAACATAGGTTTGCTGGATGGAAACCAGACCTGCTTACAGGTCCCTCTCTTAAAGGAAAGAATTTGGGCATTATCGGCCTCGGAAGAATAGGGAGGGCCGTCGCAAAAAGAGCCCAAGCGTTTGGGATGAATGTAATTTATCACAACAGGAAACCTCTTATGACTGAAGAAGAAGAGAGACTTGGCGTAAATTACATGAGCATCGAGGAACTGCTTAAAGAGTCCGATTTTGTGTCTATTCACACTCCTCTCACAAGAGAGACATACCATTTGCTCAATGAGAAGCGGCTTTCTATGATGAAACCTGGGGCGATTTTGGTGAACACGGCAAGGGGATCCATTGTTGATGAAGCAGCATTGATAAAGGCTCTTAAGAACTGTAGGTTAGCAGCAGCCGGTCTTGATGTTTATGAAGAAGAACCGACTGTACCACAGTCTTTGATGGATATGGACAACGTGGTCCTTCTTCCACACGTAGGATCTGCAACAAGAGAAGCAAGGACGGAAATGGCAATTATGGTAGGGCGCAACGTGGCAGCAGTTCTCGAAGGGAAGGAGCCTCCCAACGCGGTGGTCTGATCATCTCGTTTCAAAATACCATATCGGTCCATGATATCTATTTCCATTTTTGTCAACGGCAACTATTTGCCAGTAATAAACAGTATCACTTGAAAGCCTATCAACAAAGTAACTATTAGATCGAGTAGATGCATAAAGCTTTGGCGTTTGAGATGTTCCCAGATAAAGATTGTAGCTGGCAATTTCGATGAAGGGAGAAGATTCTAGACCGACTCTAGCCCCTGAATCCTTGTTTGAAAACCATATGTCCAAGTTACTCAATATGATAGAGTTGTTTCTGACAACTACATCCCAGCCAAGTATCACACTACTGCCATAAACAAAGGTCCCATCTTGAAGATGGCTGGCGAAGACCGCCTGTGGTTCCTGGTAAAAGGCACCTGTGGCGGCAACAATGAATATTGTGAAGAGAACAGCGAAAAAGACTCTTTCCATTGTCAGCACCTCCAAGTGATTTGACTGTGGAATCAGTCACTGAGTTTACTATTAGAAGGAGAGTGAGATCATGAAGGTAAAGAACGTTGGAGAAGTCTACAGATGTGAGATATGTGGAAACATAGTTGAAGTAAAAGAAGCTGGCGGAGGAGAACTGGTCTGCTGTGGAGAACCAATGAAGCTTGTGCAGAAATAAAAGAAGCCCCGATTTGGGGCTTCTTTCTTAAAAATACATGTCGAAACCCAAAAGGACGGGAAGCGGCCAGAAAAAGAGAGAGAACTTGAACCTGTCGGTCATTTTGGTTACATCTACGAAGCTGATCTCAGGAGAGAGTCTAGTTTTGAAATTATCTGTTGTTTCGAAGAATGAGTACATAGCTTGTCCTCTCAGCCCTAGCGCGAACATGAATCTTCTTCCAAACAGGTTAAAAGAAAGATTCTCGATTCCCGTCAGCAATCGTGCATCAAGCCCCGCTTCTAGTCCGGAAACTTCACCAAATGCACCCGAATACGAAACCGAAGGCCCAACATAAAGCATGGTAGGAGTGAAACTCAAACTACCGGTTTTGGAAGCGCCAAAGACTTCAAAGCCCAGTCTGTAGTATCCATTCACCGAGAATATTCCAAGAAGAAAAGGAAAATAAACAACCGAACCGCCGATATTGTTCGCGTTGAAATAGCTTCCAAAAGACACAGTTGAGACCAGAAGTAATGCTATAAGTATTACGAGTATCTTCCGCATCATAAGAAACCTCCCGCTTTAGTTATATGGCTCAATTATACATTTTTCACTGTCAAATGAAAAAAGACTTTTCAGTAGGTTTAGCTGTGATAAATCATGTCCTCAAAAGTGATTTGTGTCTTCGGAACAAAAAACTAGGCCTCTCGAAAAGAATCACACGAGGTGAGTTTGAGCTTCTTGATTCTGACTCCCGTTCAATTCCGATCTGTTAGGAGAACATACCTTACACAAAAGGAATTTCTCCTTCAAGAAAAGGATACAGAAATAGTTGATCATAGTACCATATATCTTTTGGAGGTTAGTCGATGGACGAAGTTGTTCTTTCCAGACAAGAAATACTTTCTTCCTTTGAAGAAGCTGTGAGAAACAAGGGTTCCGTTCTGGGCAATGGTATTCTTCGAGTAGATTCCTTTCTTAACCATCAGATTGATCCACAGCTAATGAAAAATGCCGGTGAATTGATCGCAGAGCATTTCAGAACCTACGGAGTTACAAAAGTGTTGACTGCTGAGAGTTCTGGGATTGCTCCGGCATTGATGGCCGCCAGCAGTCTCGGTGCACAACTCGTTTTTGCTCGTAAGAGCAGACCGATAACAATGCAAAGATATGTGAGCGAATCCGCTCCTTCGCACACAAAAGGAGGGGTAGTGGAACTCAACGTTTCCCTTGACTATATTGATGAGAAAGACAGAGTCATAATCGTGGATGACTTTCTGGCAAGCGGCAAGACCATAGAGGCATTGGCCCGACTTGTACTAAAAACGGGAGCATCGCTTCACGGCTTTGCGGCAATTATCGAAAAGACCTTCGAAGAAGGTCGATCTTTGCTGGAGAAGTTTGGCGTTCCTGTCCTGGGAATTGTAAGAATCTCTTCACTAGACCCGCTCTCATTTGTGAAAAATGGTGTTTAGAAAACTGCGCAGAACTGTACTCCCAGATTCACAAAAGACAGGAAGAAGCGATCGTTATCAAAGGAGTTCGTTACGGACCAATATCTTGTGCCCGCTCTAGCATAGTAGAATGGCCCTTCAAAGTGAAGTCCAACGAACATATCTATGAATCCATTACCTTTCCCCAGTCCGGTAGAAACCTCTAATCCAATGAAGACCTTATCGTTCATCTGTAACCTCAAATCCGCAGCCGGGCCAAAGGACAAATCAGAAACCTTGCGGTCAAATGTTTTCGAGCCAGTGAGCGTCAGTTGTTTGAACCACAACCTACCTTGAACACCCAGCTGAAGAGAGAAGCGATCAAGCTCGGGCAAGATATACATGTAAGTGAGTGAGACTTCATCCTGCTGAAACATTGATTCGTATGAAGAAGAGTCGGTTCCAGTAGCCTCAAATGTGCTTTTAACGGAGAAGTGAGAAATACTCAACTCTATCAGATGTTCACCGCTGATCTCATACCCCACAGTTGGCAAGAAATAAGCACGAAAGTTGTTTCTCACCAAGAGCTGAGCTATCTCAGAATCACTGACTTCGAGGAACCCGCTCCACGGCATAGTAACACCACTTTCGACCTTCAGTTTCAAATTTGCCAAACAACACGTCGCTAAGAAGAGAAATATAACCAAGCCGAATCCCCTGATGCTCATGATCTCAACAACCCTTTCTCAATCATCCAGCCGGTAAGCACCCTAACCTTCCCGATCTCTATCCCGTAGTGAATACTTGCCAAGAGCTCTACGGCTTCCCTACCTCCAACAACAGCCGCACCTCCCACTACGAAATCGGCGATGCTTGCGAAATCAATTTCAAGCTCTTCTTTAAGTTCCTGAGGAAACGACTTGATCCATTCCAGACCTAAAGAGCTATCGAAGGTTGGTTCCAGAGGGCTTAGCGACGGAAGATTTCCAGAATTGCTGAAAACCTTCCTGAGTACTTCTCCCTCGAAATTTGAAATCAGAAGATCGAAAACATCATCGCTTCCTTCTCTCCCGGAAATTCTATTGAGAATACCGAAGAGCTCTCCTATCATCTTGCTTCTGACACTTATGAGCACATCCTGATCTGGTCTAACTAGCTGATCTAAAGTACTCAGGGCCGATAAACCTACCCATTCCAGTTCTTTTTCATCCATCATCTGTGGTGTGTCAAAATCCGAATGGTAGTATCTATCTGGAAGATGTCCCATGAAGGGGGAGGGAATCCCAAGAGTGCTGAAGACACAGTGATCTGAGCCGGCCATGAAGGGAATCTCTCCAAATCTCTTCAGAGGATACCCGGCATTTGAAGGCATAAGAGTCTCGATAAAGAATTCTAGTATTCTTCCCCATCTCTGTGGCAAATAAGGTGGTACCTTCGAAAGAATAAATGTTGAACCCGTCTTATTCTGATCGGCACCAACCATATCCAGGTTTATTGTATAAATCGGAAGGTTATTCTCGTTCTTGAGTTGAAGCGCGTAAGGTACGCTTCCCAAATATTCGGGAACAAGTGCAATTTTCACTGCATATGGGAAGTTCTCATCATTCAACACCCTTGCTATCTCAACGGCGAGAGCGGCTCCACTCCCATTATCGTCGGCCCCAGGTGAAGGATGACACAAATGTGCAGTTATGAGAACCTGAGGACCCTCTTCGAAACCAGTCGCATCTATTTGCAGAACCTCAAAACTACCTTCTGACATATTTGTTTCGGCCCTGAACCCAACGATTGCGTTTCCCTTCTTCGTAAAATCAAGGAGAAGATCGTACTTCTCTTTTGTAACCGAAAAAGCAACAGCGTTTCTATCGGCCGAATCTCTGTCATGGGGAATTGTCAGGTAGTTTGTCATCTGAGGTAAATCATTGAGACTGCGACCAATCTCCTCAAAGGCCTTTCTCATATGACACAGAATCAGACACCTTGCCCCACCCTCAACTACCGCATGCCGAAAAACCTTGACAGGATCTTCACTAGCGAGAACCGCTTTTCCGGAGTAATCTCCTTTTCCGTCATATACAACTAGAGGTATCGATTCCCAGCCTTTGCTACTTCCACTACCGGAAACCAGGGAGACTTTTGTTACTTTTGTTGAAGTGACGAAAACTCTTTCCGGGTTCTCAAGCCATAACTCCCCGTACACTGGTTCCCACGCAAGTGTAGAAATGATGTTCCCCGTCTTTGTAATGCCATCGGCCGGATATTTGAATACCCGGAATCTATTCTCTGGAAGACCGGAACGGCTAAGATAGTTGCTTATCGAGTTCATTGATTCTCTATAGTCACTACTTCCCCGCATTCTGTGATATCCAGAAAGCATTTCTATAAGAGACTTAACCTTTTTTCCATCCAGCCTTCGATTCAACTTTGATCACTCCTATTCTAAATAGATCATCTTGCGTGTCATTCCACCGTCAACAATCAGATTTGCACCTGTGATAAAAGAGGCCTCATCACTGCTAAGGAAAAGGCAGGCATCTGCAACATCTTCCGGTCTGCCAACTCTCCCAACCGGGTGTTGATTATGTGCAACATCGCTTTGTTTGGATGGCTTATCGGACTGGCTATCAGTTATGTCGATCCATCCCGGGCATATCGCATTGACTCTGACTTTTGGGCCAAGAGTAATGGCAAGTGAATGCGTGAGAGCGAGTAGACCACCTTTCGAAGCAGAGTATGGTTCCGAATTTCTTTCCGACATCAAAGCCCTAGTCGAAACTATGTTTATTATGTTTGAACCTTTCGAAGTGGCTAAATAAGGAGAGGAGTATTTCGCCATCAAATAGGGGCCCGTGAGATTGACCTCGATTACCTTCCTCCAGTCATCTGTTGACCTCTCTAGAAGTGTTCCGGTCCATCCAATCCCCGCATTGTTTATGAGAACGTCTATCGATCCGGATATCTCTACCGTACCAGTTACAACTCTAAATACATCATCTTCCGAAGAGACATCTCCGTGAATAAACGAGGCTCGGCCTCCGTCTGAAATTATCTGACTCACCAAACGATTCCCCGCTTCCACATCGATATCCATAATTACCACAAATGCACCGGATCTCGCGAAACCAATGGATATGGCTTTCCCGATTCCTTTGGCCCCACCAGTAACAAGCACGGTTTTGTCCAAGAATCTCAAGACACACCTCCAAGTGATCTCATAAGAACAATCGAAACAGAGCTAGACTCCGGTCAGCCTCTCTGCCTGAATCATTGCACACTTCTCGATCGCCGTAAGCTTAACTTCCTGCTCCTCAAAAGTCTCCGCAATCGCATGATAATGATTGTAAGTTCTTCTCCAACATATCGAAGCCTTATCTGGATCACTTTCATTACGTGCGATCTTCTCCAGGGTCATTCCTTTGACAAGCCACAGAGATATGTCATTAGCCTTCAATCTCAACCCCTCTTCGAAGACTTCAAGTGCCTTGTAGGGTTCTTCAAGACGATCCCGAAGCAAGGCTCCCAGCTTTCTAATGTATAGCAGCTTTTCCTCAGGAGACTGTAGAACCTCGATGACTTTCTCGTAATCATTGGCCAGCTTTCTTAGAATCTCCTCGCTTGAATCTCTTCCCCTAGCTTTCAACTCGGAACTAGCAATCCTATTCTTAAGAAATTCAAGGTAATCTGATTCACTAGAAAAATTGCAATCGTATCTTTTATCCGATTTTGACTGTGCCAGTTTTCGAAGCTTCTCAATCAAAGTTCTTTTGATTTCTTCTTCCTCTATCTTCGGAAGAATAGGATCTAGTTTGTCAAGAAGAGCCACTTCATTCCCTTTGAAATGAACTACATAGTGATCAAAACTATCCGATATTTTCTTTGCGATTCCATTCAATTCTTCGCCCGAAAGTAGAAGGTCAATATACTTCACCGCAAGGCCGTAAAGCAATTGTTCGTCTTGAATTGGCGATTTAGAAGAGTCTAAGGCTCTCTCAAGAAGCCGAAGCTCATCTACTCTAGAGATCTCGCCGACTTCTGAAATTGTCGAAATGTACATCTCTTTTATTCGCATAAGTTTGTCGGTCTCTTCGTTACAAAAAGCTTTCTCAAGCTTCCCAAGAGCAATTTCGACAAATAATGCTTTCGAAGAGATCCTGTAACAGCTAAAGGCAAACTTAATGGCGGCCTCAGGCTGGTCCTCAAAGAAGACTGATATGAATTCTTCCCAAAGACCTCTATCAAATTCGCAGGCAAACTTTTCTACTTCACCGGTAAAAGAGTTTCGCAAGAACCCGTCAATCTTCCCAAAGGTTAAGATAAGGTCTTCAAATGACTCAGGGTCCCTAAGAAATGTTAGCTTTTCTAGTGCAGCCTTCATAGCGCCTTCAGTATCTCCTTTTTCTCTCTTCAAATTCCAGAGCTCAAGTAATAACTTTCCTTTTTCTTCTTCTCGAGATCTCGAAATCTTTCTCTCTATCGTAGAAATCCTATTTTCTCTTCTTTTATCACCAATCTTCTTAAAGAACATCATATCCTCCGGCAACAAGTGAATGAAATAGCTTCTATAAAAGGATACCAGAAAACCTCCTCTGGAGAACGTCGGTATGTCATGAGGAATGGTTACTCAAAAACAAGTCGGTATTTCAGAAAGAACAAAAGACTACACCGACACTGAAGAGGAATTTACATCTAGAATCAAATCGATCAGGGATCTGCTCCATTCAATCTTGTAACCCCAGATTGTCTTCTGAAGGAAGTAAATCCGCGCTCCTCTGAACTCTCTGAAGGCACTCTCTTCGGAGACTTCAGGGACAAATATCAGGCAGTAGCTTTCGGGATCATCTTTCAGTTCGTAGAGAGCGAGAAAAGTATCATACTCTGGATCGTCTTGAGTATATACCGATCCTGACAATCCATCTGTGAACCAGCTTCCTGAACTCTGGGCATACTGTACGTAATGCCTCTCAATAATCGACCAATACTTATGAAAGTCAAATATCAGATTCCTCATGTCTCCTTCAAGCTCGACAATGGCTATCTTTCTAAGCGACATAATTTCGTCTTCACTTAGTCCCGCTTCAAGACCGGAATCTTGCTGAAGACGAATTTGATTTGCATAGTCCAACATTGCCCTCTCATATTGTAAAAAAACTTGATCTGGACTCCTGAAGAAGTTGAATCCCCAGATGTATGAGACTGCTAGAAATCCTGTAAGAATTATTAGAAAAGGCAACCAGAGTTTCAAAGAAATCCACCACCCGGTTTCACCACATAATCAAAGATATCACATGTCACCGAACCATGAATGCATGAGAAGACTCCTTCCTACAAAAGAAACTAATATGATGTATTATTGTCACTGACCGGCGATCGGAAGGGAAATGTATGCTGATTACGCTTAGCAAAGTTGGACACGATTATGGTCAAGACTTCCTCTTTGACGAAGTCTCAACCTCGATAGACAAGAAAGATAAGACAATACTTCTCGGAAAAAACGGGAGCGGAAAATCAACCCTTATGAAAATTATTTCCGGTGATCTATTGCCGTCTGAGGGGGAGGTCTTCCACTCAACAAACGTGAGAATTGGCTATCAAATACAGAGTAGAATACCCAATTCTGAGCTGAGTCTTATGGAGTACTACATGCAGGACAAATCGAGTGTTATTCCCGACACCGAAGAATACTATTCCTTCGATAGGAGAGTGAGAAGTATCCTCGTAGGGCTCGAATTCGCCGAGGAAGATTGGGAAAGACATCTCGGAACCTTCAGCGGTGGCGAATTAACAAGGATCTCTCTTGGAAAGCTTTTTCTTGTTGATTATGATCTACTTCTTCTGGATGAACCAACAAATCATCTCGACCTCGAATCGACTGAATGGTTAGTAAGCTTTCTAAAGAATTACAAAGGAGCTCTGCTTGTCGTTACTCACGACAGATACTTGATTAGAAATGTTGGCAATCGTTTCTGGGAGTTGAACGGCGGTTCGCTCTGGGATTTCTCCGGAACATATGAGAAATACCAGGCAGACAGAGAGAATATGGTGAAGAGCGGACTGAGAACACGGGAGAATCTTTCAAAAGAAATCGAAAGACTTGACTCTGTCGCAAAACGCTACAGACTGTGGGGGCAGGAAAAATTCATCAAGCAGGCGATCAATAAAGAAAAACAAAGGGACAGACTAATAGAGCAGCTTGAATCGATAGATCTCCCAGATGAAGAAATCAGGGGGGCAAAATTCCGCCTGCCACAACCAGATAGAACCGGCTATTCAGTTTTGAAGATCGAAAAACTGTCATTTGGCTTCGGCAACAAGAGTCTTTTCAGTAGTGCCACAACAGAAATTCACAGGAGAGATAAGATTGGCCTTCTTGGCCCAAATGGCAGCGGGAAGACAACACTCCTGAAGATAATTACCGAGAATCTAAAGGGGTACTCCGGAGAAGTTACCTGGGGTCACAATGTCCGTTGGGGCTATCTTTCTCAGCTGACCGAGGACCTTAATCCGTCAAATGATGTGCTCACGGAAATCTGGCAATTGATGCCAGGTCAACCTGATTACGAAGTTAGAAAGTACATAGGAAGGTTTGGATTTCCAGGCGACGATGTCTTCAAGCCAATACACACCTTGAGTGGTGGAGAAAAGACGAAGCTTGCGCTTGCGAAACTGATATTATCGCGTCCAAACGTCTTGGTCATGGATGAACCGACAAACAATCTCGATATCTGGTCCATTGAAAGCCTTGAACAGGTATTAAAAGAATACGAAGGCTGCATAATTCTTGTTTCTCACGACAGAGAATTCGTACAGAATGTTTGTGATCGTTTCTTGATGATCGATAGGCATAAGCTGAAGAGTGTAGCCACTGTTGAAGAGTATTTGAGTAGAAATCAAAGCTATGGCGGTTCGGAAGGCAATGACGCGGCACGTCTCAGCTTTCAAGAAAGAAGGAGATTATCCAACAAGAAGAAGTCGATCATTGAAAAGTTGCAACAATTGGATGCTGAAGAAGAAGCTCTGTCCAATAGTCTGGAAGAGATCCACGCAAGAATGGGGCTTTACGCCACCGATTACGAGAGGCTTCAAGAATTTCAGAACACTTTAGATCAGGCCGAAGAAAGGATTCTTGAGATTCTTGAAGAAAGAGAGATTCTGGAACACGATCTAGAGGAGCTTTCTACAATGATGGAAGAACAATCATAATAGCAGAAACGCAATTGAAAGCATTGAAAAAAAGATCGAAATATCTGCCATAACCAGATAACCGTGGAAGCTTCTCTTATGGACCTCGACCATTGATCTTGGATCGCTTCCTCCCGCTTTCATAAACCTGTCGGCCATAAACCAGAACAAGAAAGTTAGAAACCATGACAAAGTGAACATCAAGCTCCAGAGCAAGGAGGCTGAAACGATTATTGCCATTGCAATTGCCGCACCCAAAACAACGAACGAAAGAGCTGCTGCCATTATTCTTATGGTTTGCCAGAAAGTGTAAAGGTAACCCTGAACCTGAGGTTCAGTTCTTGGATCCTTCATAGGTAGCATCAAGAGCGAAACCATCAGCCCCCCTCCAGCCCATAAAGCGTAGGAGATCACAAACACTATCTTGCTAAAACCTTCGAAAAAACCCATAACATCACTCCATAATGACTTTTCACTATTGTCCTGCTGAGCGGCATAAGAGAATTCATATCTGGACAAATCTCTCTTTAAACGATTCCTTCACGATAGATTATATCAGATGATGGTCTTCTTACCCTTTGACCAGGCTTCTAAAGAAAACTGGGTAACCGGAGAGATCGCATGTATTTCCCGCAGAGTTATTGGCTTTTTGTCATTAGAGTATCTTGTATTTACGTGGTTTCGGTAGTAGTATCATTATTCCATGAGAGAGATAATTGCAAAAACCGTTGTCTCCGCTTTAAGCGGTCAATACTCGGGGTGCAGAAGATTTACATACAATCCCTATCGTGGGTGCCAACACGGCTGCATTTACTGTGACTCCCGAAGTGAATGCTATGGAATAGATGACTTCGAAGACATCGGTTACAAGTCGAATGCTGTGGAGCTTCTGAAGGTCGAGCTCAAGCGTAAAAGAGAGAAGGGCATAATATCGACTGGATCAATGAGCGATCCATATACTCCACTGGAAGAAAAGATGGAAATAACAAAGAGATCTCTTCTTGTTATTCGTGATCTCGGATTTGGAGTCCAGATAACCACAAAGAGCGACCTGTTATTAAGAGACGTTGATGTTCTGAAGGACATCTCGAAGAAGTATTGCTCGGTGGTCTTCACGATAACAACTTCTGACGATGAGTTGGCAAACAAACTCGAACCCGGAGCACCCTCGCCTTCTAGAAGAATCGAAGCCGTCAAGACTCTATCTAGAGCGGGTATTGACGTTGGAATCGCATTGATGCCAGTCCTGCCGTTCATAGAAGATAGTACGGAAAATATCTTGCAAGTACTGACCAGAGGAAAAGCAGCTGGAGCCAAGTTTATCTATCCTTCAATGGGAATGACTTTGAGGGATAGGCAGAGAGAATACTACTATCTAAAACTCGACGAGCTCTTTCCGGGAATGAGTAATCAATACAAAATAACCTACGGAAATTCGTACTCTTGTAGCTCTCTGAAAGCCAAGATATTGACAGACTACGTTCGTTATCAGGCAAGGCTGCTGAACCTGCATTTACTTGAATTTGGAAGACCCTTCGGCCAGCCCAATCTTAATAATCAAATTAAACTATTTTAGGGTTCAAAAAAATCGTCAAAGACTGAAGATTTCAATCTATTGAAACCAGGTTTCAGCAGATATTTCGCACATCATATGAATCGATCGCAACACAAGGATTTGGAGCAATTGAAAATTACCACTGTGACGTAGAACTTCTATTAGCTAACTCTAAGATCGGTTTACTATCCATAGCAGTGCTTCTTGACCATAGTCTTATTCCTACAAACCTTTTTTCTTCTCGCTTGACTCGTCCTCTGAACCTAAACTTTCTGTATCACAGGTTGCTCCGAGAGAAAAGCTCTTCGTCTGACCGCCTCTTAGAGGCCCAAAGACCGCAGTGTTTAGCATGGATAGAAGCATCACAAAAAAAGGAATCGGATCGCGAACATCCCATGAATCATCCTTTAGCTTCTTTCTGCTCCTGAAAAAGCCTTTCAGATTCTTAAGCTTACCTTTAAACAACGTACTGAAGAACCAACCTATCTCCATTGCCGTTGTGAAAGTACCATAACCGATTTTCGGTGATTTAACCTCGCTGACTTCACTTCCAGTTGCCAGTTCAAGATACGCCTTTACCATGTCAACACCCGAGTTATATGCAATGAGTAGCCCAGGACTCATTCTGGGATTGACATCAACCAAATAGTATTCACCATTGATTCTGTCATGTAAAAAATCCATCGAAATGAATCCAGAGTAGTTGAGGTCGCTGACAATCTTCTTAACTTCTCCAAGCACTTTTTCGCACTCTATAGAAACCCTGCAGGTACCAATTCCTCCAGATTCAGGGTATTCTCTTATGTTGTGATAAATGATGTTTCCGATTAGATGACCATTGTGAGCCAACCCTGTTGTACAAATCTGATAGGGTTCTTTCCACTCTTGAACCAGATACTTTTCTTCTTCAAGATTCTTACATCTTTTCTCGAACTCACTTCTGGAATTGACCTTGAAAATCCCTTCGGCAGATCGCTGATTTCTCGGTTTAATTATTACCGGGAATTCACACCCTTCTAAGCTGAAATTCTTCAAGAGCGACGTCTTCGGAACATTTACACCAAGTGATCTTGCGTAAGTCGTCATTGAGTACTTGTCGTGAAGAAGGGCGATATGATCGTAAGAAGGAACCAGTACATTTACACGACCTTCCAACATACCGATATACTTGCTAAACACAAAACCCTCTTCAAAGGTTGGGCACAGAACATCGATCTTCAATTCTTCTATCTTTTCAGTAACGCTTTCGACAAAAGCATTACTATTCTCGCCGACTGAGGGATATATGAATTTTCCTTTGAGATATCTGGAATAAAGACCCCCGCTAAATCTACTGCTGTCTGCTGCGAAAACTTCATGACCGCTTCTGGCCAAAAGCCTTATGGTATTAATTGCATACCACATTCTTGCGCCCGTAACCAATACCCTCAAACTCAATACCTCCCGAAAGAGAATGAATAACGAAGATTTCAAATACCATCTTATGCCAGCAAAGTAACAAATAGATTGTTTACGACCAACCTGTGCGCCCGGTCTTTCCCGGACTTGTTTGCCAACCTGCGCAATACCTTAACTAAAACAAAGTGAGACAAAAAATGATAAATCATGCAATTAGCGCTTCCATTTACATAATAGAGACGATTTGATTTCTATGAGAATAAATTGTATAATAAGTTTGAAAGGTTTACGGTTAACTTCAGTCACAATGTATTTACAATGTACTCGTTTATACAGTAAAGTTAGCCGCAATCCGGACAACTCCTCGTTTCGTAGCAATTCCCCCTTCGATTCCTGACGCCAGTCAGGAATCCTTTTTATAGTAAACTGAGAGTGCATAAGCAAATGAAAAGACCGCCAAAGGCGGCCTCATTCTAGAACTAAGACTACTCTATCATCTTAATCAAAGACGAAATTGATTCAACTGCTTCCTGGGGAAGTTTATCGAAGCCACCTCTTTCAACTTCTCTAGAGCGAAGGAAGTTGTACCTGTCAACGAGTCGCTCTCTTAAAAGCTTCTTGTAACTCTCATCAGAAAGATCAGGTAAAAAACCTTCAATAAACATTATCTCGAGTTCCTTGAATGGTTCCCAGCGTAAGAACTCTGCTCGATTCTCTACTATAGATTCGAGGATTTGAAGGGTGAGTTCCTTCGGAACCTTCTTCTCTCCAAAATGACCGGTGTTGAATATATAACATTTAATTTCTCTTTTAGTAAACAATTCATGAAAACGGTTAAAATCGTCAGAAAGCGGGTAGGTTCTGAATGGGTTCGCGTAAGGCTCTATTACCAGCGCATTGGGATCAACTCCCGGTGCCAGGCGTTCTGCCGAGGTTCTTTTTGTAGCAAGAGTCGCACCCATAGCAGATGCGAGAACAGGATCATTGACTTTCACTACCGGAGGAACTGATGGGTCTTTCATCAACCAGATGATAGCTTCTACCGGTTCAGCGAATTTATCTACTCTATTTGGAGACCAGATTTTTGACTTGATTGCTCTCCCATTCCCGTTTCTAATGTCCTCGGTCACAATGACAATTCGTCCTTCGCTGTCTTGGGTCGCACCAACATTCTGAACAGAAAGAAGAAACTTGTTGTCTTCACTGTTCAGGGGATAGTCGGACGTCTTGTCGAAGTACGAGGGTTCCAGTGCCACTGAGGATCCATCGGAAGATGAGATCACAAATGCATCATCGTGCAATACTGTAACATCATATTTTCCACTGTGCTTAGCATGAGTAAGCGTTGACTTTCCTGAACCGGACAGTCCAAAGAAACCCACAACGAATTTTCTGTCCTGGAGATTGTATCTTTTCTGACCACCGTGACAAGCAGCAAAACCATGCCTGTTAGCACATCCCCACGCAAGGGTAAGTGTTCCTTTCTTGAATTCACCGAAGTATCTCATTCCAAGAATGGCAGCGCAATTGTGTTCAGGATCGAAGAATGAAAGCCCCAATGGATGATCTGGATGATGCCATTCAGGGTCGGAAAACACAAATATGTCGCCCTCGTTTTCACACCTTTCTGAGGACTCATACATTTCGTTGTAGAATTCGTTTATCGGCTGGAAGTTTAATAACCAATTGTAAACCAGGTTCTCATGGGTTTCAGGAACCAAAAGATGAGCCTTTACCATGAAATCTCTATCCAGCCCTATATATGCTTGGGCATGGTACATCTTTCTATTTCTGGTGTTGTAAACTGCTTCGCGCAACTTCGCTCCATATTCTGTTTCGTTTACTCCCGGCTCTCCCACTATTCGCCTTGCTGAAGCACATCTTCCAGTAACGGCGCCGTCATTGAAGAGGAGTACTTTCGAATCTGACTCAAGACCGGCTTTTTCGGGTTTATAAACTGGAAGATCAGTAACAATCGTACCTGCGGAGTTCTTTGCGAGCTTGTAGGCCTCACTGGGCGAAACAATCGGTACTACGTTGTTTCCGTAGAAAGCTGTTTCTATTGTTACGCGGGTCATTGAAAAGAGAGGGTTATCTCTTCCAATTCTTTCTCTCACAAATCTGGAACTAGTAGACATCTTTCACCTCCAAGAGATCCAAGAAAATTTGTAGATTATTACTTCCAAGACTCCATTAACTAAGAACCATAAATATTCGCATAGTCAACAAAGATCGTGCGAATTAAAGCTAATCTAGCGCCTTTGAATATAAATCTCTGTATTGGGGCGAGACTCTCACCAAAAAATGCTGTAGAGTTATACTGGGTTAAGGTAATCATTCCTTACCTTCAAACCTTTGTATCCAAACTCTGACCTTCTATTAGAAGATCCTAGCTTTCAAGCATCGCCTCCTCAGAGAGCAACTCTACTATCTTCGTAATTACCTGAACCGACTTTTCCATAGATCTTATTGGTATGTACTCGTATCTTCCGTGAAAATTGTGTCCCCCTGTGAAGAGATTGGGCGAAGGAAGTCCCATAAAAGAAAGACGCGCACCATCGGTTCCCCCTCGCACAGGATCTATTTTCGGCTCAATTGAGAGACTCTCCATTGCCCTTTTCGCTGTCTCAACAATAAAAAAGACTTTCTCTATCTTCTCTTTCATATTGTAATAAGAGTCTTCAGTATAAAACGTGACAGTATCTTCACCATATTTGTAGTTCATTAGAGCCGCTATTTCGGAAATCATCGTCTTTTTTCTTGAAAACTTCTTTTCAGAATGGTCTCTAATGATGTACTTCAGTATTGTTTCTTCTACAGAACCTTGGACACTGATTAAGTGGAAGAATCCCTCTCTTCCGCAAGTAGTGGCCGGTATTTCACTTGAGGGCAGCATTCCGTTGAATTCGCATGCAATGAGCATTGAGTTTTTCATCTTGTCTTTCGCACTTCCAGGATGAATGTTCAGTCCCTTAATCACAACCTTAGTGTTGGCAGCGTTGAAAGTCTCATACTGTAGTTCTCCAATGCCGCCCCCATCTACTGTGTAAGCATAATCGGCTCCAAATTCCTCTATGCTGAAGTGTTTAGTTCCTCTCCCGATCTCCTCATCCGGTGTAAAGGCTACTCTTATCTTGCCGTGTTTAATCTGGGGATTCGAAATTATCCATTCCATAGCGGTTAAAATCTCTGCAATTCCTGCCTTGTCATCCGCTCCAAGCAAGGTGGTTCCATCAGTGACAATAATATCTTCTCCAACATATCTTTCAATTTCCGGATACAACTGAGGATCGATGTAGAGATTGTCTTTCTTGTTAAGGAGCAACTTTCCTCCCTGATATTTGACAATTGAAGGTCTTACATCCCTTCCGCTCATTTCCGGGCTCGTATCCATATGTGAGATGAATCCAATCACGGGTAGTTTCGTTTCGAGGTTCGACGGCAGGGTGCCCATTACGTAACCAAAATCGTCAAGAGTAACTTCAGACAATCCTATAGATTCCATCTCCTCCTTGAGAGTTCTGGCAAGATCCAGCTGACCACTTGTAGAAGGGGAAGTCTTAGATTCAAAGCTTGAGGTGGTTTCAATCGATATATATCTCAGAAATCGTTCAATCAATTTCTCAATCACTACTATCACCCTTTCTTCTCGATTTGCTCTTCTCTATCATAACTTCAATCAACTCTCTCGGCCTTGCTGCAAGTCGATTAGCTATGACAGCTGCCGAATTGAAAACCATTCCAGGTACAGATACGACCTTCCTCGTCTTAACTCTCTTCAATAGTAGAAAGGAAACACCTCTTAAGACCAATGTAATTAGGAACAAAATCTGAATGCCGAAAAACGTATGTCCACCGAGTGTCCAGGTAAACTTGTTCAGATAAAAAGCAAGAATCCCTCCAACGAGCGAACCTACAAGAGCGGAAGCCCCATTCGAAAAAGAAAGCAACGCATAGTAAGTTTCCGCATCCACCCCATTTAGTAATTCGAGCATTGTAGTGAAAAGACAAAGATTTATTGCGCTCCACGAAGCAGTACCTATAAACGTATCTATGTAAAGCAAATAGACGGTTCCCTTATCCATGAATAACCAGAGAAATGTCTTCAAGAATGCACCAAAGACACCAAATTCCAATACCGCCTGTCCACCAATTCTATCAGCTATTCTCCCCCACAATAGATAAAACACCATCGTGAGAATTGAGCTGAAGATATTAAGTATACTGAGAAACGAATAATCCAATTCCATATTCACTAGCTCATGATAGGCAAAGAAAGGTGAAGCAATCGCAATTGAAAAGCTCCAGAAAGAATAGAAACGGAGATAGGGCATGAATTTACTATCTTTTGTAACAGCCTTGAACAAACCTCTTCCATAGCTTATTTCGTGTGGAGGATCATTGTGAAGGCCTAGCAACACAAGGCTTATCAATGCACTGACTGCCCCCATAGTTGTTATTATTACAAAACCTGTTTTTCCAGATGAATGGTCAAGAATGAAAGAATAGAGAACCGTTATAAGCATATTTGTTATTGTGAATATAACGTTTCTCAGGCTGAAGAACCTTGCAGATTTATCTGGTGGAATAACGTCCCTGATAATTGATACCCAGAAATTGCCTGCCAAACTTGCTGCAAATGAAAAGAAAGCAAGAATTACTAGTAGAAGTGACTGTCTGTTTATTCCTATAGCAAGCGTTACTGGAATAAACGCCGTCGATAATCTCCCCGAAAACGCACATATCATCATTGCTTTCTTTCTGTTTCCAACGAGCCTTAATATAAAAGGAGCAATGAGCTGAATGAATTGTGAAACTGAAGGGAGAACGCCTATCAAAGCAATAACTGGTTCGGACGCCCCAAATTCTAGAGCAAGCCCCGTCCCAAGGAAGCCCTGGGTAATTAAGAAGAACCCATTGTAGGTGGCACCCTCAAAAACCGATAGAATTCTAGTTTGACTGTTCCTGTCCAATACATACATCCCCGGTTGAGTAGAGTACTAAATGTCTCTACCACCAATAATTGCTGCCTTCAAGGAAAGCTATTCAAAATATATAACTAAATCATCGAATTGCAGTGCGTCCTACACAACAGGGATTTTGACTTTACCAAATGTTTACATATCAAAACCGATAATTATGATCCGGTATATTGACAAACCCGATATGTTTGGGTAGAATTATATCAAATAGATAAGAAACCCTTGCAACCCCAAAGCTCAACCGGTCATTAACAAAGACAAAGCACCTGAGTACCAATATGCTAGTCCACCGTTACCCCCATGTTATGGATCTCGGACAAGGCATGTTGAAACCCCCTGGAATATCCCGATTTTTAAGCCGCCACACTGGCGGCTTTTTTTACTCCAAGATCGCGGCAACTCCGATTAGACCGGGACCGGTATGGCAAACAAGAGACTGAGATATCTGGCCGGTTACTATTTGGCTAATTCCAGCTGACTTGATTTCCGAAACCGCCATTCTGAAGAACTCCATGGTTTTCTCACTCTTGTCCGAAGTATAAGCTGCAATGTTCAGCACCTTATTGCCGTCTATGAAATGAACCAGCTTTTTAACGGAGCTTTTCACAGCTCTCTTCATACCTCTTTCCTTAGAAACACTGTGATACACACCGTCTTCTCCGACGGTAATTACGGGCTTCAGATCAAGAACATCACCGATGGTGGCAGTAACCTTTCCTATTCGGCCTCCTGCTTTTAGATATTTCAGTACGGGTATGCAGAAGAAAACCTTCGCCTTACTGACAGAGCTTAGAATGTTTTTTACGACTCCTTCAAAAGACTGTCCGCTGTCGATCAAATCAACAGCCTTCATTGCCAGAAGGCCAGATCCAATTGATATGTTCTTTGAATCCACTACTTCAATTTTCAGATCGCCATGCGTTTCCGAAAAATCGCGAACATAAGACTTAACCTGATCAAGTGTGCCACTCAAGCCGCTAGAAATACCTATGAAGAGAATCTCATTGAATCCCTTTTCATAAAGGCTTTCGAAAGCTTCTCCGATTTCTGGCTGTCTTGGAAGCGATGTCTTCGGGAACTTGTTTTCCATGTATTCAAGAAGATCAGAAGTAGAAATATCAATATTGTCCCGGTATTCTTTGCCATCAAGAATTATCTTTAGCAGCACTACTCTTACATTGTCTTTTGATTTAACCTCATCAGGAAGATCACATCCTGAATCCACGATAACTCCGATCATACGGAAAACCCCCTATCAAACAAACTCTTTAAACAACTTTTAATAAGACCTTTGATATCTTTGCCTCGTTCAGAAGGGCTCATATAGAAACCGCAGTTTGAACTCGGTAGCATTCTTCTCAGAAAAGAACTCTCTCAATTCTGTTCGAGAAAATCTCTGTAATAGTAATAGCTTTGCTTGGGGATACGTTTAAGACCGTTTTCGTAGTCAACGAAAACTAATCCGAACCTTTTCGAGTATCCATGAGACCATTCGAAATTATCCAGAAGCGACCAAACGTAAAAACCTCTAATATCCACTCCCGCCTTCAAAGCATTAAGAGCGGAAAACAAATGATCCTTCAAATAACCAACTCTTTCAGGATCTTCAACAGAGCCATCAGTCAACTCATCTTTGCATGCTATACCATTCTCGGTCACGTATATCGGCTTTCTTCCGTATTCCTTGAATGTCTTGTAAAGAAAAGCCTCAAGCCCCTCGGGATAGATTTCCCATCCCATCTCTGTCTTAGAAAGTTCGCCTTGAATAATCTCACTACCTAGAATACTTGATTCTTCATTTCTGACCACGTTTCTTGTGTAGTAGTTTACACCCCAGAAATCAAATGGCGTAGATATTAGTTCCATATCGCCGTCTTCGATGCGTGGTTGTACTCCTGCATCGCTGAATCTCTTGAAGAGCTCGGAAGGATACTCTCCTGTTATAGGAGTCTCAAAGAACCACCCGTTAATGAACTGATCTCGAATTCTTGCAGCCCATTTGTCTTCTTTACTATCGGTGGCCGCTTCAACGAAAGAAGAGACATTTGCAAGACCTATTGTCCCATCTTTGACAACCTCCCTGAAACGTCTTACAGCCTCCCCGTGAGAGAGTAACAGGTTGTGAGCTACCGTAAGAGAAGTTTTCAGATCCCTCTTGCCCGGGGCATGTTCACCCCATAGATAGCTTACATGAGAAGCACAATATGGTTCGTTCAGTGTAATCCAGTATTTTACCCTGTCCCCAAATTCGCCGAATACTAAGCTAGAGTAATCGCCGAAATAATGTCTCATATCTCGGCTTTCCCAGCCATCTATTCTCCTCTGCAACTCAAAAGGAAGATCCCAGTGATACAGTGTGACCATCGGTTCTATCCCGACTTCCAGTAGTCTATCGATAAGCTTGCTATAAAAATCTAAACCCTTGCGGTTTATCTTTCCTCGACCTTCGGGAAGCACCCTCGGCCAGGATATTGAGAATCGATATGAATTAACACCCAGTTGCTTCATTAGCTCGATATCCTCGGAGAACCGGTGGTAATGATCGCAAGCAATGTCACCATTGTCACCAGAATTTATCCTGCCGGGTCTGTGAGAGAAATCAGTCCAAATCGATGGCCCCTTTCCATCATCGAAATCAGCTCCTTCAATTTGATAGGAAGCCGTTGCTACGCCCCAAAGAAAACCCTCGGGAAATAATGCCCTCAAAGCGACCACCTCCTCGAGATCAACCTCAATTGACAAATCCTACCACAACTCAAAGAATTGAGCGGCGATTGTTTGCTATTCGAAAAATTAGTCACAAATACTTTTCGCTCTGATCAAAAGCTTTCCCAATGTATTAATATTGTATTTGAAGAAGGGGCAATCAACTCCCTTTCATACAAAAGTCGAATGTGAAACTCCAAAATAATACTTGGGAGGCAGCACCAGTGAATCTATTATCGAACTTCTCGATCCCTGTGGGAAATCTAGTAATGTTCGCAATAGGAGCAGTCCTGATCTATTTAGCAATAAAGAAGGAATATGAGCCAATGTTGCTTCTTCCTATCGGGTTTGGAGCTATTCTCACAAATATTCCCGGTTCGTCGGCTATTGGAGAGCATGGTGTGCTTACTATTCTTTATGAGGCCGGGATTGCGAATGAACTCTTCCCAGCTCTGATATTCATCGGGATTGGCGCCATGATAGACTTTGGCCCTCTCTTACAGAAACCCGTTATGTTTTTCTACGGAGCAGCTGCTCAACTAGGTATCTTCTTGACTATTATTGTGGCAGCGTTACTGGGATTTGACATAAGAGAAGCGATTTCTATAGGGATAATTGGTACAGCCGATGGTCCAACATCTATTTATGTCGCAAGTAGATTGGCAATTCATATGTTAGGCCCAATTTCAGTCGCCGCCTATTCATATATGGCTCTCGTTCCAGTTGTGCAACCGCCAATAATAAAACTGCTGACCACGAAGGAAGAGAGAAGGATCCGTATGGACAACAGGACCGAGAAGGTTCCCAAATATGTGAGGATACTTTTCCCGATTCTGGTGACTCTGTTAGCGGGAATAATTGCACCTGTAAGTGTAGCGCTGATAGGAATGCTGATGTTTGGCAATCTGATAAGAGAGTCCGGTGTACTAAACAAGTTGAGTAACGCCGCTCAGAACGAACTGTCAAACATTATCACTCTCTTTCTAGGAATTGCTATTGGCTCAACCATGACTGCAGAAGCATTTCTTAATTCAAGGACCTTGTTGATTCTCTTGATGGGGCTTGTTGCTTTTGTACTGGATACGATGGGCGGAATTGTTTTCGCCAAGATTTTCAACGTTTTCAGAAAGCAGAAGATAAACCCTATGATCGGTGCTGCAGGAATTTCTGCTTTCCCAATGTCTGCCAGAGTTGTTCACCGTATGGGACTGGAAGAAGATCCTAACAACTTTCTCATAATGTATGCGACCGGAGCGAACGTAGCCGGTCAGATAGGGTCAGTATTGGCCGGCAGTATCGTTCTGGCACTCTTTCTTTAGATGAAAGGAGTCAATTTATGAGTGAAGCCGTTTCGAAGAGCATAATGATCTTTGTTGAGGGCTATCCAACAACGTTTCTTGCTACTATCGCCTTCTTCATAATGATAAAACTGCTGATGAAGTCTGCATCAAGAAAAGATGCGGGCTGATCTATCTCTGACTACCGGAGCTATGAAACTCGTTTCAGAGAGTTTTGAATGTTGCAAAAGGAGAAAGGCACGATGATTGATGGAAAAAGTGGAAGTTATCCCGTGCTTTCCGAAATCCTCAGAGAATACAACTCTTCACTGGACAGGATTGAAAACTACGTTAATTCAAAGCAAGGGTTCTTCTTCATATTCAGTGCAAAGAGGATAGAGGGGAGCAGAGGCTCATACTATGACTGTCTAGTAGGAGATTCTAAGTGTAGAACCGAAGCAAAGGCATGGATCAGTGAGCAGGGCTCTTTAGAGCCGATCGAGGGCTGGATAGGCCTTGCAGACTACCTCATAGATGACAGATTTGGATTGAGCATAAAGATCAGGAAGCTCTTCTCAATAAGTGAAATGGAAAGCTACAGCTTAGGTTCGATAACCCAGCTGCTGCCGATTGTTGAGAACTTGAAAGAGATCAAATCCGAAGTACTGGAACTTGTCGGGTCGATCAAAGATAAATATCTGAACACTCTGCTGAAGCGGATGGTCTCAGATGAAGGAGCTTGCCCTGACTTCTTTGAAGCACCTGCAGCAAAAGTTTATCATCATGCCAGAATCGGTGGTCTGGCAGAACACAGTCTCTCTGTCGTTAGATATGCACTAGCTTTGAGAGAAGCGTCGAATTCCAGACAAAACATCGATAGGGATCTAATCATTGCTGGAGGTCTTTTGCACGACATTGGAAAGACAAGGAGCTACATAACTGAATCTTTCAAGTTTGATTACTCCGATGATGGTTGTCTGGAAGACCATATAGCTATTGGCGCCAGGCTGATCGAATTAGAAGTCTCCAAGATTAGCGGCTTTCCGGAGGAAACCAGAAGAGAACTAATGCACATAGTTTTAAGTCATCACGGGGAGCTGCAATTCGGTTCACCGGTAACACCGAAAACTCGAGAAGCAATACTCATATGGCTTTGTGACAATATTGATTCTAGGCTTGACAATTTCGAAAGCCATGCTTTCTCTGCTTCAAAAGAAAGTAGATGGACAGACTTCTCAAAGATGCTTCAAAGCAGATTATACTTAGGCAAAATCGAAAGCCAAGAAGAGGTCGAAGACTGATATCCTATCAATGTTGGAAAAACAAGACGTGTTGATTTTCCTGAGTTGCGATGGTCTTACCCAAAAATATCGATTGTGAAAGGGTGATTTGATGAAAAGCTTTCTATTGGTGGTACTGCTTATCCTATCATCTGTCGTTTCAATTGGCGGCAATCTGAATCTTTACTTCGGAAACCCACATTCCCATACTTCTTATTCGGATGGCACAGGTATTCCAGAGGAGGCTTATTCCTACGCAAAGGACGTCCCCGGCCTCGACTTTCTAGCAATTACCGATCATGCCTACTATTTCGCCCAAGATCTTCCTGACGGCAGAAGCAAATTAGCCGCAACAATAGAGGCAGCCATTGAAGCAACATCTGAAGACTTCCTATCATTCGTGGGGTTCGAATGGACGGCAACAGGAACAGGACACATCAACGTTTACGGCACAAGTGATTGGACCGATAGAGTCAGATCCGATCTCTGGGAGCTCTATGACTGGATAATCGAACATAATGCCGTCGGTCAGTTCAACCATCCAGTGAGAGATTTCGGAGACAACTTCAAAGAATTTCAGTATTCGCCGGAAGCCGATCTCTATATGAATCTTATAGAAGTGGGCAATGGAAACTGGTGGGAAAACGATACGATTGTCGAAGAGATGTTCAATGCATATCGAGAAGCCCTTCGTAAGGGATGGCATCTTGGAACGACCCTTGGTCAGGATAACCACAAACCTAATTGGGGAGGAGCAAATGACTCTAGAACAGCAGTCTTTGCAACCGATCTGAGCGAAACATCAATACTGGAAGCATTCAGGAAGAGAAGAACATATGCGACGGAAGACAGGAACATTGAGATTCACTTTTCAACCGAGGAAGCATTGATGGGAGACATAATCCATGATTCCGATAGTGTTGAACTAAGAATACTGATTCGTGATACCGCGGATGATCCTTTGGAAATTGTCGAAGTTTACTCAAATGACGGGGTTATTGCAAGTTTTGTAGTAGACAGTCACGAGTTCTATGTTGAGATGAAAGCAAATATTGAAGTTGGATTTCAGTACTTTTTCGTATACGCAAGAGGCCATGACTACGAGGAATCAGTTTCTTCTCCAATTTGGGTAGAAAGATCTAGCCCTATTCACCTCTATAATTCAGCCGCATTTCCGGAAAGTGTCAAGCCCGGAGAAAGAGTGACTCTTTCCTTCCAGATCTCAAACCTTTCCTCTGAAGAAGCTTCTTCTTTGCTTCAGATAGAGAATCTAGAAGGGATTATCCACAGCGAGATTGTAACGCTGGAGGGATTCGAATCAAAGATAGTTAATCTCGAAAGAACCGCGGAAGAACATGACGCAAGGATACTTTTCCTTCTTGATTCAGTTCCTTACTCAAGCACCGGGTTGGAGATAAGGAGTTCTGCTTCTCTCAATGTTCTACTGGATAGGAGCCACATCAATTACGCAAGTGACGAGCGAGAAAAACTGAAGACGTTACTCGAGAAAATGGGCAACAGGGTTTCTACTGCGGACAGGATTTTCAAAGTTGGTGAGCTTGATACTGTAGATGTTCTTCTACTTCCACTTCCCGGAGCAGGCGGGAGTTTTGATCGTCTAAAAATACTAATGCCTCAGCAATCTAATATCATAAAGGAATTTGTTATGAACGGTGGGAGACTTATCATAACAGGCACAGGAGATGAAATCAGCAATGAAATTATTTCTTCTTATAATAAGCTCCTGGAAGAGATGGGAATCTCTTCAACCTATGAAAAAAACATCACGAGTGATGCAGTTGAACTCGACGGGATTCTATTCGACGGGCTTTCCGTTTTTCGGGGAGAGTCGGGCAGGCATGTTTACGGGAAGGGTGAGATCCTCCTATTTCCCGGTGATCCATTCACGGACGATGTGATAGAAAAAAACAAAGGGCTTCTGGACCAGTCCTTTAGATGATAAGACCTTTCTAATTAGACCAACTTGAACAGAATCGTCTTTGCAGTCATAGGACATGTTTGATTACCACTTTGATCTTTGGATTACTTTAGATATGAAATCATCTTCAAGAGAAGAATTATTTAGTCATTGCCTAAATAAGGTTATCAAATTTAAGAACCACTTTAGGAAATCTTAGAGTTTAATGTTTGAATTGCTCCCCCTTTATGCTATAATTTCTCAGCAACAGAAACTTCATTACGAAGGAGGCATAGTTTGATGAGCATTAGAGCTTACGTTCCGGTAACCGTTTCCCTTAACCGGGTATCCGGCGATGCCATACTGTGCCACGCCTTCTTCCGTCGTGTGAGGTATAAGATCGTATAACGACAAATGGATTATGAAGGACCGTGGCAAGCAACAGCCGCGGTCCTTTTTTTTTGACACTAAGGAGGTACAGAGATGTTTGAAAAAAGCCTTTTGAAAGAAAACGAGAAACGAAAGCAGATTAGCAGCAGAAACAGAAAGAACCAAAATGGAGAATCCGGCCGAAATCGATAGTGCTATTTGGATATCTAGATGGGCCATCTTCTCCGAAAATCAAGGGGGTAAATATGTTCATCGTTATTGGATCGCCAAGAAAGAAGAGGGAAATTAAAACGACGGCCCTTCCACCTTTTATCGAAAAACCGAAAAGCCTGGTAGCAGTGGCTAAGACAAGGTAGAAAACAGGAGGAGATACCAATGAAAAATAAGATCAGAGGCTCAAAGAGCGTTTTTATAGATGGCTTGGTTGATAAGCAGAAGATAGAAATCGAGAGTAGGTTCAGCAGACCTCATTACCTTTAGGGAGGTGAGAAAATGGCAGACGCTTTGCTTGCCAACAATATTGTGAAGGCTTTCAAAAAGAGTAGAAAGGAAATTAAAGCCCTAAAAGGGATAAGTTTGAGAATAAAGGAAGGAGAGATCTATGGTCTTCTCGGTCCAAACGGTTCGGGAAAATCAACCTTTATAAGAATTGCCTCAACACTCTTGATCCCAGACAGGGGAAGCATATCTATTTTCGGATACGATTCCGTTAGCAACTCTGCTTCGGTTCAAAGAATGATAAACAGAGTTTCGGTCGAGGCAAGTTTCTTCAGGAAGCTTTCCGCAGTTGAGAATCTCTGTTTTTCAGCAGGACTCTACGGAATTCCTCGGCGTGAGGCTCTTAAAAAGATAAACGGTCTCGCGGAGAGATTCGGGCTGGATCTCAAGAGATTGAAAGATCCGCTAGAAGACTTTTCCAGGGGTATGCAACAGAAGGTAGCTATTGTTAGGGCCTTTATGACTGAACCCAAAATGCTTCTTTTGGACGAGCCGACCACGGGACTTGATCCGAGGGCAAAGAGGGATGTTCAGAGTCTAATTAACGATGTGAAGAACACCATGAATACAACAATGCTATTGACAACTCATGACATGGATGAAGCGGAGAAACTCTGTGATTACGTTGCGATAATTCATTTAGGAAGAATCGTTGCGTCTGGAAGACCCTCAGAACTGAAGAAGCAGTTGCTCGGTAAAGTTGACAATCCAAGCTTCGAAGATGTCTTTCTCGAGTTTACCGGAATGAGCATCGAAGAGGCCGAATATCAGGAGGTTGAGTCAGCATGAGTTCGCAGGCGTTAGCCCGGGAGCTTCGAGCCTCCTGGGCCTTTATTGAACGGAATTTCAATTTCACGAAGAGATACTGGAAGTGGGAACTGGTCTTCTTTGCTTACACCATGGCAAACTCTGTGACAATGGGTTTCATCGGAAAGGGAATTGAAGCCTTTTCAGGGACGAAGCTTGATACAAGCTATCTGATTCTTTACATGTTGCTTGGATCGATACTGTGGGGCTACCTTTCAATTCTCTTCGAGATAGTAGCCGAGACCGTTGCCTGGGAAAGATGGGAAGAGACTATCGAATACACCTTCATGGCACCTGTCAGAAGAGCTACTCATCTATTGAGTACGTGTGGATATGCCATACTATATGGAATACTTAGAAGTGGTCTTATTCTAGTAGTCGTCTCGGTCTTCTTCGATCTAGATCTTGGAAGAGCCAATTTCCTGTCGGCGGCTGGAATACTGGCGGTTTCAAGTTTTTCATTCGTTGGACTGGGAATTGTCGCTGCCGTTTTGCCCCTGATCTCACCTGAAAAAGGCGTTCAGGTAGTTCATATCTTTCAGGCCCTGCTTCTGATGTTCTCAGGTGTATACTACGAAATCGATGTGCTTCCGGTGTGGATGCAACAAGTAGGCAAGCTATCTCCCGCTACTTATGCTTTAAGAGGGATGCGAGCATCTATACTTGAAGGCAGAACCATGCCGGAGATGTGGAATGATGTTTGGCCTCTGATTCTTCTTGGGGCACTCCTACTTCCATTAGGTTTAATGTTTTTCAAGAGAATGGAGGCGTGGGCAAAGAAAAGAGGGGTGCTGAAAAGAAGTGGCTAGAGGATTTGAAAATGATTCTTTCGTAATCCTATGTTGGAGGGCATCCAGAAGACTCGGGATGCCCTCTTTCACAAACACGTAAAATAAAACCGCTGAAGAGAAACTGCAAGAATCCCCTCAGCGATATTATTCAATCATCTAATGATCAAAGCAGCATAGTCTCATCTATTTCTTCCCTTCAGCTTAAGCTCTCCAACAACCTCCAAGCCAGAATTTGTCCCGATACCTTCAAACAAGACCGCATCGTTTTGGAAGAGTCTCACCGTTATTTCTGATGTAAGCGATTCATCAATTTTCCCGCTCATGCTACCTTCGACAGGCGAAATTAAACGCGCTCCAGAAGTCTTTTTTGCACTGACATTCAAGGAGAATCTGCCCTGTCTCAGTTTGAGGAATACTTCGTTTCCCAAAACCTCTACCTTATCTATCTTTGCCCCCCTGTATGTAGTAAATCTGTAGAGCTTTTCTTTAAACAGAAATGCGCAGAGGCAACCGGTGAAACTCATTCCCAACCATGGAATCGTTGCAATCGACAGCATAAATGAGGTTCTCTCGAGATCAAAGCTGTTGCTCTGCATCCAGATCCAAGCCTCTGGAAATGATCTTCCCCAATCCTTCTCTATATATCCTCTGCCTCCGGAAAGATCTATCAGTTCATCATCGATTCTCACTTCTCCCTCAAGTTTGTGGTCCATGCTGACGACGCCGTGGTAACATTCCATGAAAGGTACAAAGGAAAAAGGCCCCATTATCCCGGGGGAATAGAACTTTCTAGGCCAAAGGTACGGCTCCAAGATCCTTATGTTCCCAGCGATTCTGTGATTCTCATTGCACATTTCCAGAATCACCGCTTCGGCCGAAAAATGATTTTTCGAGATCTCAACAGAAAAGTGTTTCTTATCAAAACGGAACTCTTCTAAGGGATAGTCAAAGTTGCCGGATTCGTTTTTACCGCCCGAGAGGAATTGAACAAAAGCGTGAGCATCTCCTCTCGATGAATTCAAGGACACTCCCGGTATGACAGCAAATGACTTCTCTTTCTTCCTGTCAACGAACTTGAAGTACCAGCCTTCAAAGAAACCCTTGCTTGAAGAAGTTCCATGATAAAGAGATGAATTAAACAACGCGTATGGATTCACATCGCACCTCCTAATATATTGTACTTATCAGTCTCGAGAGTCTATTACGCTGTCTAGTATTTAAGTTTTTCTTGACATCTGAATGTTAATATTGATTATTGTTATGATCTAACCTGTATAACCGACAGTTGTCGTGAACCAGGTGTTTCGTTTCTTTCTATCAACGCTGTCCGTTTGATCTTCGAAACATCTAATTCAAATAGTCGCTTTCCAATCAAAATGCAGAGGAGGTAAGAAATGGGAAGTAGAGTACACTCAAAGGTAGATTTCAAAGATGGCTTCTCCGGTACTGGAATCACCGATTCAGATTACAGGATAAGAATTGGAAAAGAAGGAGCAGCTCCTTACGACCTACTCCTAATGAGCCTTGCATCATGCCTTTACGCTACATTTCTCGATATTCTGAAAAAGAAGAAGGTTGAGATTGTCTCAACTGAAATCGAATTATCCGGAGAAAAGAGGGAAGAGATTCCAACTACTTTGAAGCTTTGTCAAATAAAGATTAGAGTCTGTGGAGTGGATGCATCTTACAGAAGTTCTTTGGAGAAGTCTTTCGAACTAGCGACTAAGTACTGTTCAGTATACAAAACAATATCCAGCGTAGCTGACATTTTCTGGGAAATCGATTTCGCGTGACATGAAAGAATATCTTTTGAAAGGTGGGATCCTATGAAGAGGATTGGTGATATACTCCTCTCCAAAGAAAGTGGTTCGGAGATTATGATGGGAAACACTGCAATTGTAAGAGCGATGTTGGAGGCGGGGGTAAGAGTTGTCACATCGTACCCCGGTTCCCCAACCCCGGAAATCGCCGCAGCGATAGCTTCAATTCCTTCAAAAAGAAATCCAATGTACTTCGAGTTCTCAGTAAACGAAAAAGTGGCCACTGAAGTAGCCTTTGGAGCCTCAGTGAACGGTCACTTATCCTGTGTATTCTTCAAGAGTGTGGGTATCAACGTTGCTGCCGATAGCTTAGTTCAGCTTTCCTTAATGGAACTGATCGGCGGTATGGTAATTGTGATTGGTGACGATCCAGGCGCAAATTCCTCACAGAATGAACAGGATAATCGTCACATTGCACATCTTTCTTATACTCCCGTTCTTGAACCTTCCTCCCCATCGGAAGTCTACTCAATGTTTCTGGAAGCCGCAAGATTGTCGAAGCAAATGCATTTACCTGTTATAGTAAGGCTTTCCACTCACGTTTGCCATGCCAAGGAACGTGTAAAGTTCAGAGATCTAAGTTCGGAAGTTCGAGATGATGAACCTAGATTCAGTATTGAAAATGGACCATATATTCCAATTACAGCCGACGCCTTGGGAATGAAACGGAGGGCATTGACTAAACTCCAAGGGTTCAAACAAGCTACATCCGGGCTGAACTTGAACTCAGTAATTGCCGGGTCAGACAGTACCATAGGGATCATTACAGCAGGAGCTCCCTTTCTGTCTCTTAGGGACGTACTCAGTGAATCTGACAGAAGCCCGGATATACTAAAGCTAGGAGTAATACATCCGCTTCCAGAAAAGGAGATATTGGATTTCCTGTCATCTCACGAAGAGATTAAGATACTCGAGGAGCTGGATAATATATTGGAAATGGAAGTTAAGGCCCTGGCTTATGACAGCAAATTGAGCACAAAGATTATTGGCAAAAGAGATATTGATGATTGGATCGGTGAATACACGCCTGACAAGGTGAGTCAAGTTCTGTCAAAGACCTGGCCGGATGTCGTAGAACCTTCTCAAGTAGAAAGAGAGTCATTCTCTCTCCCAGCAAGACCTGCTCAAATGTGCCCAGGATGCGGCCATAGGTCAGCCTTCTTTGCGATCAAGAAAGCCCTTCGAGAATCGGATATTACTGTGGCCGATATAGGCTGTCACACCCTTGGTTACCTTGAACCATACAAGATGGGGCAGGTTCTTCTCTGTATGGGTCACTCAAGTGGTACGGCCTCGGGTCTTGCTCTTTTCAACAATTCTAGGCGGGTTGTTGCCTTTCTTGGAGATTCGACTTTCTTCCATGCGGGATTGCCTGGAATTGTGAATGCAGTTTTCAATAAGCACAATTTTACGTTGATTATTATGGAAAATGGAACAACTGCGATGACTGGCCATCAGGATCATCCCGCTGTAGGAAGGAACTTCAGAGAGGTTACACGGAAAATTCCCGTCAAGAAGGTTCTAGAGGGACTAGGAGTCGAGAATATTCGTGAGGTCGATGCATACAACCAATCTAAACTCAAGCTTCTTGTGGAACAGGCTGTTGAAGAAGAAGGCCTCAAGGTGATTATCGCAAAGCATCCATGCATGCTGAAGTTCACGAGAGAACTGAGAAGGAACCGTAAGTCATTGCCAAACCCTGTAAGAGTTGGAAGGAAATGCGACAGAAAGTATGTATGTATTGCTGACTTTGCCTGTCCGAGCTATCAGATTGCCGAGGACGGCCCAGTTTGGGTTCAAGACGATCTCTGTATCGGAGATAGGTCCTGTGTTCAAACCTGCCCCTCAGAGGCAATTGAGTCCGATGATCAGTGAAGGGGTGAAATTATGAAGAGATTTGACATTTACATCATTGGAGTTGGCGGACAAGGTATAGGGCTGCTCAGCGAAACTCTTCTTAGGGCAGTTGACCACTCAGGTCAGAGGGCTATCGGAGCCGATACCCACGGACTGGCTCAGAGAGGGGGTATGGTTTCATCTCACCTAAGAATAGGTAATGATGTTCATTCGGTATTGATCATGAAGCACTCTGCCGAACTGGTGATAGCCCTTGAACGTCATGAAGCATTGAGGGGGATGGTGAACTATCTTAGAGAGGGGGGGACGTTGGCATACTATGACACGGTTTGGCAACCACTGGAAGTCCGTTTGAGAAGGGCAAAAGAAGTAAAGAAGGATGACATCGAACGGGAGGCAAGAAATCGAAATTCAAAAGTACTTTCAGTATTGAAAGAGGATTTGAAGGATCCCCGGATGCAGAATGTAGTTCTTATGGGGACTATTGCTCATAACAATCTGATCCCAGGAGTTTCAGTTGAGCATTACGAAAGGGCTCTCTCAGATCTCCTGGGAGGAGAATTGCTCGAGGAGAACCTTGAGCTTTTCAGAAGCGTCCTTAAACAGGAGTAATTCTTTATGAGTTTTGAAGTGGCCGTAATTGGCGCCATTGGGATTGATACGAACGTCTATTTATCGGGTAGCGAGATAGACTTTTCGGTAGAGGCAACATTTACTGAAGTAGTCGATTGCATCGGCCAGGCGGGAGGATATGTCAGCCAGTCACTGAAAAGGCTTGGCCACGAGGTTTGCTTTGTTGGATTCGTTGGATCAGACTATTTTGGAGACCACATCCGGGAAACTCTTTCTGCACAGGGCATCGACATCGCTTTCCTTAAGACCGACCCATTGGGAACTAAGAGAAGCGTAAATATCATGTACAAGAATGGAGAGCGAAAGAATTTCTACGACGGTAGAGGCGCAATGACTTTGAAGCCGGATGCTGAAGCCATAAAGAAATACCTATTTGGAACCAAACTTGCCCACATCAATATTGTGAACTGGTCCAGATTTCTTCTAAAGCCTCTCAAAGAAGAAGGACTGGTAATTTCCGTAGATATCCAGGATATAACGGATCCCGATGACCTGTACAGAGAAGACTATGTTAGGGAGGCTGACGTTCTCTTCTTTTCATCAACAAACTTTCGAGATCCCACCCCCATAATTTCAAAATACCTGAAGGTTCGAAACGATAGAATTGTGATCTGTGGAATGGGAAACAGAGGATGCGCAGTAGGCACGGAGAACGGAATCAACTTCTTCAGTCCGGTTGAGCTTGATGAACCTGTAGTCGACACAAACGGAGCAGGTGATAGTCTTGCTGCGGGGTTTCTTTCAAGCTACTTTCTTGAAGGATATACTATAGAAGAATCGGTTCTGAGAGGCCAGATAGCTGCCAGGTACTGTTGCTCAAAGAAAGGGGTCTCTTCCGATCTAATAACCAAGGAACAGTTGGATGAAACTTTTGCAGGAAAGAAATAGAACTCTAAGAGATCCCTATCAAAAATTCATCATTTACTGCGAACTACAAAAAAAGAAAGGCCGGCTAAGCCGGCCTTCGTTTCATCATTCAGGTCTAACATCGGGGAAGATTATTATGTCTTCACTGGGCAGACTCTCAAACAGCACCTCGTTCGTCGTGTAATCCATAACAATTACCCTGTGCATTCCCTGAACATCCTTCTCTGTGAAATAAACGAAATCTCCCTCTATCTTCACAGAAGGCACCGGCGCATCCATAAACATAGCGTGATAAGCTATCACGCTGTCATCCCCGGTGCTCAAGTCATATACATGAAGAGAATCGTAAGAGAAATCCGAATATTCGTCGGGGTATTCGAGATAGATTATCTTGTCATTATTGCCGTAAGTAGCCCAGTAGGCTGGAGCATCTGCATCGAGAACGGATTCAGTTGTAAGATTGACAATTTTCCCATCGTAGTCTACCGCGTAAGTTTCATCCGAAGACAAGAAGACCAGATCATAGAAACTCTCGATTGACTCGATGACTTGCCCCGATTCGGCATCGATTACTGAGAAGTAGTCTCCGCCCGTTGACACAACAACTTTAGATCCATCTGGTGACCACGCGACAGGCACCATGCTGTATTCTTCAGACAATGTCCACAGAATATCCATACTGCTATCTACCATTGAGATTGACTCTCCCCAAGTATCCATGATCAATAATCGGTCTCTCTTGGGGGAAAGAGAATAAACATCATATCCGTCAAATCTGGCTTCTCTCTCTCCTTCAACTATTACTCCATCCATCTTTTCAGATATGTAGACATAAGTTCTCGCATCTAGAAACTGTCCGTAAATAGCACTTGAAACTGTTCCCAGAAGTGATGCGTGGGCATCGTAGAATCCAATGTTGATCTTCTCGAAGTCGAAGTTCACCGTGTTGTACGATACTGCAGTCTCCTCATCTGAGAGAATCTCTGCCAGTTTCTTAGGTTCAGGAACTCTTGAAATCCATGAAAAGATCCAGGACAACTCCTCGTAGTTGAGAACATACTCCTGAATATTCGAAGTCAGCGATTCCTCGTCGTTTGCCAGTACGATCGCAGTGAACAAGTCGGTTACATATTCAGGTATATATATATACTCGATCAAAGAAAGCGCTTCGTAAATCTCAGTACCATCGTCTCTGGACTTGCCCTGCAGGAACCATTCAACAGCGCCATCATAGTAGCCCATCTCGAGATCAAGAATTCCATTCAGATAGTAATACATCGGTGAAGAGCTAAGAAATTCTGCATTCTCAATTAGCAAACTTCTAGCGGTTGAAAAGTCATAATCGTCTATCAACCCGACAATATAAGGGATCAAGTATTCGGTCTCTCCAAAATCCTCTACAAGGATTTTCGATACAAACAGGTGAAGATCGACTGGATAAAGGTCAACAGACTCCGCATGGAGAAACTTGTAAATCTCGATCTGATCCTCGCTAAGTCTGCTTACAGACTGTCGAATAGCCTCCTCTGACATGGTCCAACCGCTATTCAGGGACTTAAGATAGAGAAGCAGAGAGTTTTTGTCGGGACGAAGATCGAACAGGATCTCGGAAATTTCCTCAGCATAATCTGAATAAGCATTTTCAAGCAGCTTCTCAATTCCCTCTTCTATCAGCGGATACATTGCTTCAGGAATCTCATCAATAACCATTATTACTTCTTTCAGTGTTGCCCCATAGTTTTCAAGCTCATAGTTCTCATAGTAGATTTCCAGCAATGCTTTGAGACTCTCAACATCCAAAGGATTTTCGGCTATTTTGGCTTTGAGTTCTTCAACCTGTCCCAGTGCAACGAACGGTATCATCATAAGAACTATAACAAAGACGATTCTTTTCATCCAAACACCTCCTCGCTAATTCTAACTCTGTGAGCTGCGTCGAAGCTACTCTTGCGAACTGTCCCTTATTTAAAAGGAGCACCCTCTTCAAAGCGAAGTTAACTCGCTTTCAACAAATTGTACGAGTTCAAGCAGGTACTGCTCCGAAAAATCGAATCTTATACCTGCACTTTCAAACAATTCGTTTAGCGGCCTTGAATAACCCATTGAAAGGAACTTCTTATAATCCTCAATTGCCTTAGAACCATTTTGCCTATAGTTTCTGTACACAGCGAGAGCTCCAAGTTGAGCAATCCCGTATTCTATATAGTAGAAGGGATTCGTGAAAATATGTGGTTGAAGAAGCCAGCGGATCTTCTTCTCTTCTTCGAGTCCTGCCCAGTCGACACCAGTGTTGAATCGATCGAAAACCAAAGAGAATTCTTCATCTCTTTCCGCGGAAGAGTGATCGGGCTTTGTGTAGATCCACTGCTGGAAAGAATCCACAATCATACACCATGGCAGAAAACTCAAAGTTCCTGTCAGTTCCTCTCTTCTTGCAATCCTAAGCTCCTCTTCCGAGTAGTATTCATCCCAGTAATCCATCGTCAGAAGTTCCATGGACATGGAAGCCAATTCCGCAGCTTCGTGGGTTGCGTGTCTATAGGCTATCAGTTTCTCATCTGCCGTCGCAAAAGAGTGCATGGCATGTCCCGATTCATGAAGTATGGTTTTGACATTTGCCGGAGTTCCCGTGGCGTTCATAAAGATGAAAGGAGCACCGCTTTCATCCAGGGGGTAGTTGTAACCACCTGGAGCTTTTCCCTTTCTGTTTTCGAGATCAAGCAGTCCGTTCTCCTTCATCTTCAAGAGATTAGCGCCGAACTCCGGGTCAACTTTCCGAAGCACTCTGATCGCCTTTTGTATGAATTCCTCCATTGTTTCAAATGGCTTTAGCACTCTTCCCGAAGGCTCTACATTGATATCCCAGGGTCTTAGTCTCTCCAACCCGAGTTCTTTCCTTCTATTCTCATTGAGCTTCGAGATAAAAGGAACCACAACTTTCTCTACCGATTCATGAAATCTATGTACATCCTCGACGGAATAGACAAATCTATTCTTCTTCTGATGCATATAGTCTCTATAACTACTGAATCCAGAATTTGCCGCCTGAGGAACTCTTACCGAAATAAGTCTGTCAAACAGGTTCTCAAGGCTTTCATGTACTTCATCAAGTTTGCTCATTGAAAGCCGCCAAGCTTCTTCACGAGTTAAGCGGTCCGGTTCCAGCTGGAACTTTGATAGCTGCGAAAGAGTGTATTCTTTTCCTCGAAACTCTGCAGTTATTGAACCGATGGTCGCCGCATATTCAGACGCCATTTTCTTATCTTGAACCTCCAGAGAGAGATTCTCCTCACTGAAAAGCTCAACCGCATTAGAAACTATCGCATCGAAGTTCTCATATCTGAAAAGATCTAACTCTCTTCTGTGGATACTGTCGTAGTATTTCTTCATAAGCCTTATTCTAAAAGGCTCTGCCTTCGAGTAAATATCTTCGAAGAATTTCGAATATTCAAGTCTCTTCTTCTCGTTATCTGCAAATCTTGTCATGTCGATGTACTTCCAAGCGAGCTTCTCTTGAAGAATCATGAATAGCTCACTCCAGTGAATCAGAAAGTTCTCTAACGAATTCTTGTCAACGATTTCATATTTCTCAAGCTTCTTGAGCTCGCTTTCCAGATTCTCCCAAACTGATAGATCAATATCATTTCCAACATATCTTCTTTGGAGCTTTTTCAAAGAGATTCCCTCCATTTACTAAACCTACCGTCTCAAATATGTGTAGTCATTGTTAACTTGATTATACACGCACTTCCACTTTGAGAATCTGGTTCCTGAAGAGCTATGTTTGAGCATATCCCGGATCAGTGAACGGAAATTGTCTCTTGAATGATAGACTAATGAGAGAAGGAGGCGTTGGATTGTCTCGAATTGCTGTCGTAGGTGAGCTCCTTATTGATCTGATATCAACCAGTACTGTGAAAGATCTGAGCGAAGCGGCTTCTTTCCGAAGGTTCTTTGCGGGTTCGCCGGGGAACCTAGCATCGAATCTTAGCGATCTGGGTATCGAGACTATACTTCTATCAAGAGTTGGTAATGACCCTTTCGGAAGGGCCTACCTTGAGTATCTTCGTGGAAAAGGAATCGATACTTCCTTTGTCCAGCAAGACCAGGAAGCGCATACATCTACAGTCTTCATTTCGAAATCTCAATCATCCCCACAATTCTCGGCCTTTAGAGGTGCAGACTGCCTACTTGAGGAACCGTATGATATTGATAGCTACATGAAGAACATAGACTTCATTCACTTTACTGCCTGGCCACTTTCTTGTGAGAGTTCTAGAGAGGTTTGCTGCAAGCTTGTAGACTATGCACTTCGAAAGGGAATAAGGGTCACATTCGACCCCAACTACAGACAGACTCTGTGGCCTCACAATCAGAATGGTTCGGAATTCATAATAGAGTTCCTCAAAAATGTCTTTCTTGTCAAACCCTCTGAGGACGATGCTAACCAGGTTTTCGGCCCTGGAAAACCTCTTGATTACATTCAGAAATTCCATGAAGCGGGAGCGCAGAACGTCATTCTGACTCTGGGTCACAAAGGATCAATGATATCCGACGGAAATAGGGTAGTAACCTTGCCGTCTTGTGCGAGAAGAGTAGTAGACACAACTGGAGCCGGAGATGCGTTTTGGTCGGGAGTATTATTTGGATTGCTCGGTGGAAAGGACATATTTGAATCGGCAGTGTACGGCAACTACTGCGCGGGCTTCCGCATTGAGCACGAAGGAAAGGAAGTTATTTTGCCTTCTATAGATGCATTGAAGGCGATTTTCGAGGCAGGTGATTATTTATGAGAGTTGCGTTTATAAACCCGCAGGGAAACTTCGATAAAGAAGACAGTTACTGGACAACTCATCCGGATTTCGGAGGCCAATTGGTCTATGTTAAAGAGATCGCTTCGGCTATGTCGGAAATGGGAATTAGGTGTGACATAATCACCAGAAGAATACTCGACGAGAGATGGCCCGAGTTTTCCGAAGAATTCGACTACTATCAAGGAAGAGAGAATCTCAGAATCATCCGGATTCCCTTCGGCCCAGACGGATTTCTAAGAAAAGAGGACTTATGGCCATACCTAGGCGAGTTCTCACGAAGAATAATAGAGTTCTACCAGGCAGAGCGTACGATGCCGAATTTTCTTACAACACATTACGGAGATGGAGGTCTGACTGGCGCCATGTTATTCAGAGAAACGGGGATTCCATACTCGTTCACTGCCCACTCCTTAGGGGCTCAAAAACTAGATAAGCTAATCCAGACGGGAGAAAACCGCCTGGAAATCGAAGAGGAGTTTAACTTCTCCTATCGTATTGCTGCAGAGCGTATCTCTATGAAGTACTCTGCAGTGAATTTCGTTTCAACTTCGATGGAAAGATTTCAGCAGTATAGCCATCCCCTTTACCGTGAGTTTTCCGACGTCGGAAACGATTCTAAATATTTCATCGTGCCTCCCGGTGTCAATATGGATATATTCACAGCAAATTCAACGGAACTGGACGAAATAATAGAAGATAGATACAAAGAGGTAGTTGAAAGATTTTCAAATTTATCAAGGCTTCAACTCCCAATGATCGTTGTCTCAAGCAGATTCGAAGGAAAGAAGAACCACATCGGAGTAGTGAGGGCCTTTGCAAGTGATCGTGAACTCTATGAATCCAGCAATCTTGTGATAGTCACTAGAGGGATGAAGGACCCATACAATGAATTCAGCTCCTTGGAGGAACCTGATCGTTCAGTTCTTAAGGAAATTATCGAGCATGTTCGGAGAAATGAAATTGGCGACGGAGTAATTTTCCTTAACATTGAGAATCAACATGAGCTTTCCGCTCTCTACAGAATCGCTTCGAAGAGGAAATCGACCTTCGCTTTGACCTCTCTATATGAACCATTCGGCCTCGCACCGATCGAGGCTATGGCCTGTGGGCTGCCAGTAGTAGCAACCTTAAATGGTGGACCGGCAGAAAGTTTAAGAGAAAACAACATTGAATATGGAATACTAGTAGATCCTCTTGAAACAAATGACATTGTTCGCGGATTGAAAAAGGCCCTCTTTGGAGGTCCAGCTTTGTGGGAAGAACTCAGTTCAAGAGGAGTTGATCGGGTAACTGAAAAATATACATGGCGATCAAGTGCTGAAAACTACCTCAACGTGATCAAAGAGAAAATCAAGGGGGAATATCCCGAGCCGGAGATTCCAGAGTATCTTTACACGGGTGATGGTATTCCGTTTATTGAGTAGTCCAGAAATTTCTTTCAGCTCCAGCAAAAGAATATCTAAAATGTGAAGATCGATATCATTTCGAAGAGATGGAGGAAGGCCGTGAAGTACGACTTTAATAGAATTATCGAGAGAAGAGGAACAAACTGCATTAAGTGGGATCATGCAGATCTCTTTTTCGGAAGGAATGATTTGCTTCCGATGTGGGTAGCCGATATGGACTTTGAGTCACCCCCTGAAGTTGTCGAAGCAATAGTCTCAAGAGCGAAGCATGGAATTTATGGATATACCGCAAGATCAGAAGCTTACTACGAATCCATCGTGAATTGGCTATATAGAAGACATGGCTGGAAGATAAAAGAAGGGTGGATTGCACACGCTCCTGGAGTTGTCGCGGCGGTTCACATCGCCGTTGTAGCGCTTTCTCATCCCGGAGATAAGGTGGTTGTTCAGACACCGGTGTATTACCCTTTCTTCAAAGCAATCAAAGAGACGGGGCGACAGATGATTGTGAACCCTTTGAAGGAATCAGGTGGAAGGTACACAATGGATTTCGAAGATCTTGAAAGGAAAGTCGATTCAAGAACGAAGATTATCATTCTCTGCAGTCCCCACAATCCAGTAGGTAGGGTTTGGAGAAGAGATGAGCTATCAAGGCTAGGAGAGATCTGTTTGAGTAGAAACATCAAGATAATCTCCGATGAGATCCATTCCGATCTGGTGCTTGGTAACAACAAACATATACCCACAGCAATGATTTCTGATAAGGTTTCTTCTATTACGCTTACATGCGTGGCGCCAAGTAAGACTTTCAATCTTGCGGGCCTCTCTTCGGCGGCGGTAATTTCGTCATCCAGTGAGCTTCTAGGAGAATACTCGAATATGTTGAGTACTTTTGGAGTCGGTATGTCTAACGTTTTCGGTACAGTAGCTCTCGAAACGGCTTATAACAATGGAGAACGCTGGCTAGAACAACTGCTTGAATACATCAATGGGAACTTCTTGTACATGAGAGATTTCTTGAAAACAAATTTCCCTGAGCTGAGAGTTGCCGATCTTGAAGGAACCTATCTTGCCTGGATTGATTTTAGAAGCACGGGTATGAGTGTTGAAGAACTCAAGAGCTTCTTGTATGAAAAAGCAAAGGTTGGCTTTGAAGACGGCTCGATATTTGGTGAAGAAGGTGAAGGGTTCATGAGGGTGAATATTGCATGCCCAAGGGCCATCATTGAAGAGGCAATGAAGAGGCTGGTTATGGCCAGGAAATCCGGCTGATTTTCGAGTTCACTAAGAATGTTGTAACTTATTCTGATCGAGAGAAAAGAAGTACATCTAGACTTAAACAATAGTCACGCTGGGTTAATTGACAATTCCGCAGTTTTGACTAGAATGAATTGAAGAATCAAAGATGGCATTTGACATCAAGAAAACCGAAAATCAACTCCTTTTCGACTCGATCAAATAGAGACACGCTAGACCCCACCCCTGTTCGGAAACACGCAAATCGAAAACAGGCTCTTGACGAAAGGGCCTGTTTTATTTCAGATCATGAGATCTTACTCACTTCCTTCTCAATTTGAAAGAAGTGTATCTCTTTCTATCAGTGAATAGCAGCTCGAGCCCGGCCAAATCGGAAACAACTTGCATTGTTCTGACAGTATAGAAAGAAATGTGGCTCATGTCTCTCATGTAGTACCAGTCTAGAAACTGCTGATGATCTTGTGGATGGAAAAGAGTCATGATTGAAAGCAATCCGTCATCCTCAAGGTAGCGCGAAAGCATTTCAAAACACTTTACGGGTTCCGCAATATGTTCAAAAACCTCGGTTGAAGTAATCAGATTGTATTTCTTTCCCTTGAAGACCTCATTTGGAGAGAAGTATAGATCATAGATGTCCATTTTGAAGCCGTAATCCCTTTCAAGTATAGTTGCAAGCACAGGCGATGGACCACTTCCAAAGTCAAATCCTCTTCTTCCTCCTGTGAGGAAAGGCATTACTGCAGAATCGATGAAATCTTTGAAGAACGCAACGTATCTCGGGTCCTTGACGCTATTATTGTGCCTGTTATAGATCTTCAGCTCTTCTTCTTCTGAAATCCAATCGGCCGGATCCTTCGAGATAAACTCACAGTTTTCGCAATAGTGATATTTCACCTTAAATGTACGATGATAGATCTCTCGTGTTTCAGAACCACAAATTATGCATTCATTTGGCACGTTTAACCATCCCGCAAAAGCCCCCTGTCTTTCCTTGATTATACATTTGATATTCAGACTTTTGCAGAACGCTACCTTCTGTCCTTGCCCAATCTCGATTCTCCACACTTAAATTCTAAATTATGAAGGCTGACTCATAACTATTCCAACAATATTCGAATCTTTAGATTCTTAACCATCCAAATAATCAATAAATCTCGTTTTGGAATTCTATATGATTGATTATATTGATCTTTTTTCTTTTGTAGGAAACAATAATTATCTAATTTCCAATAATAATTATATATATCTAAGATTTTTTTAGTTGACCTCTTGACTTTTCATTATTTTATATGATATATTATGAATGTCGAAGCAGAGATTAATAAAAAGGAGGTGTAAGAATGAGAAAAGTGAAAGATCCAGCGTCCATAGAAAGAGCAGTCAGAAAGTTCAAAGAGAAAGTGGCAAGAGAGTCCTTCCCACATTACCTATGAAGGAGGTGAGGAAGATGAGAGGAAGAGAAAGAAAGGTTCACTACAGAGAAAGGGAGATCTACTCAAACATCGTTGAAGATTCAATCAGATCAAGAGTAATGAACATCAGATAAGAGAGGAGGAGCATGAATGAGATTCAGGGAGAAGAGAGACTTAAAGGCGATAGACAGATTGATCGAGAGTGAAAGAGAGAGTGTTTACAGCAACTTACTTATAAGTCCAAGGTTTTAATTAGGGAAGAGGAGGGAAGAAGATGAAGAGAAGCATGAAGGAAGTAGACAGGATGGTTTCACAGGTAAGAGAGAGTACGTTCAGTTCTTTGATGATGAATCCCAGGTTCTAACTCCAAAGAGAAGGGGGTGAGATCATGA
>JAFGAP010000238.1 GCA_016933635.1 Kosmotogaceae bacterium | reverse complement strand
GGATACCATCGAGAAAGCACAAATAAGCTCTTTCGTCAATCCGGACTTTGATGAGATGAAAACAAAAGACCGTGGTCGGGGGTAGCGGGTTGGGGGTTGGAAAGTGCGAAATAAGACGCAGGGCGTTGAAAACGGAGAACGGCGGAACGTTAACGAACAACTGCTCTTATTTCTTACCAGCGTAGTCGGACTGCTCCATCAGACTAAATAGATAAGAGTCACTTCGGGCTGCCGATGACGTTACTCACAAACCAGTCCATGGTCAAAAGCTCTTCGTCGGTAGGTTCTTCGCCATCTGAATATCTTAGTTTTCCGTCTTGATCTTGCAAAGGTCCTTCAAAAGGATGATAATCGTCCTCAATTATCCGGCTTCTTTCTTTATTCATAAGTTCCTGAATATCGGCGGGAACTAGATTACTCATCACTATGTCGACTACACCGTCCTCTATTCCGCCCCAGTATTGATAGCTGGTCCACTTTCCCTCCATTGCTTCTTTTACGACTCTCTCGTAAAAGACTCCCCAGTTCCATACGGGAGAAGTCAGAAAAGTGTCTGGACTGAAGGCACTCATATCGGTGTTGTAACCAATCGCGTAAACGCCTCGTTGTCCGGCCGCCTGAACTGCAGCGGGCGAATCCTGGCTCTGAGCGATTACATCGGCTCCAAGATCCAGAAGGGCGTCAGCCGCCTCCTCTTCGGAAGAGGGATCGAACCAGGTCTCGGTCCAAATAACGTGCACGCGCGCATCGGGATTGACCTTTGCGATTCCAATCGCAAAAGCATTTATCCCCCTGATAACTTCCGGAATCTTGAATGTGGCAACATAGCCGATTATGTTGCTCTTTGTCATCTTACCGGCGATGAGACCGGTCAGATACGCCGGCTCATATATCCTTCCGAAGTAGGTCCCGACGTTTTCGGCGGTCTTATATCCCGAACAATGCATGAAGATTGTATCGGGGTAGTTCTTTGCTATCTCCAACACGTCGTCCATGAAGCCGAAGCTTGTGCTGAAAAGGAGTTTGACGTTACGTTCGGCGTAACTTCTAAGAACCTCCAGGTCCTGTTCTCCTTCAGTCACGTTTTCTATGAATGAAGTCTCGATTTGACTTCCAAACGTCTTCTCGAGATACAGCCTGCCCTCATCGTGTTTCTCTGTCCAGCCCCCGTCATCGACCGAACCAACATAGATGAATCCTATGCTGAGAGGCTCTGAAGCAAGAATAACTGCGCACAGTATGAATAGAACGGTAATTATCTTTTTCATAAGTCACCTCCGTAGGCAGTTCAATAGCCCAAACACTTCTTTCTAGATACCTTGCATTGCAAAACCAGTGGAATTCCGGTCCTATGAATCCCATTATATCCCACACTTTTGCCGAATTCTCTCGGATATTACTTCCTATAATATTACTGAGAACTAGATCTCAGAGACTTCCAAGGAGTTGAGGAAATGTTAGTCACAAGCCATGAGAAGCGATATTCAGATAAGACGGAAATGACTTTGGACGACCTTATCCATAAGCTGAAGGACCTGGGCCTGTATTCTCTGAACAGAGTTGTGGTGAGCGAAATCGAAGGGACTGAAACTCGTCTCGTAACAGATAACCGAGTGATCGACCCTTACGATCTGGAGGAAACACTGCGTTCCTGGGAAGAGGAATCGATTACGAAAGTGATGGTGCTCGATATGACTCCGATTCACAAGCATCACAACACACTGCAATCAGTCGCGGGTGGTATCTACGAACCGCCAGAGTTCTCGATTCAGGTTACAAGGGTGAGCAATGGAGTTGAGACGATAATTGTGGCAGTAAAGAGTGTAGATCCCTTTTAGGCTTCTGCAAAAACCTTTAACAGTGCTGACCCAATGGATAGGATAAGAACTACGATGACAGTCTGACATAGATAACTAGAACCTCCCCATTCAGTAAGTGCAAAGGAGCGTGATAATCTGAGGACAACAAATCTAGGCAATGACTGTGCACCATTCGATAGCGTCTTGTTGGTTACTCCGGAAAGGTAGTTCTTTTAGAGGGCCGGACTGCAATACAGGAAATGAGACATATCTATGCAGTCCGGTTTACCGGTTAGTTATTGATAGCGAAATCAATTATTATTGAATAAAGTGTAATTCACAGAGGTGTGATTCATGGGAACAAAGATAAATCTAGTTGAAGACGAAAAGAATCTGAACAGCGTACTGACTTCCTATCTCGAAAAGGAGGGCTGGGAAGTCAAGTCGTTCAAGAACGGAAGCGATGCATTCGATGAAATCGATGACTCTCCCGATATCTGGATTCTTGACATAATGCTGCCGGGAATCGATGGCTTCGAGCTTCTCAGAGAAATCAGGAAGAGGGATTCGATGATACCTGTGATTTTCATTTCAGCAAGGGACAAGGATATTGATAGAGTTGTCGGACTTGAGATGGGAAGCGACGACTACTTGCCCAAGCCCTTTCTCCCAAGGGAGCTTGTCATTCGGGTCAAGAAGATTCTTGAGCGCGTCCACCATTCTGGCGGAATCATACCCGTTCCTCCATACAAGATCGACGAGGCGAGAAGGACAGTTACCGAAGAAATCGATGAGAATCAGTCACAGCTTATTGAGCTCACTTCCATGGAGTTCGATTTGCTCCTGCTCTTTGTCAACGGCAAAGGCAAACCTTTTTCAAGAGACCAGATACTTGACAGAGTCTGGGGTTACGATCACTACGGTAGCGATAGAGCAGTTGACGATCTTGTGAGGAGACTTAGAAAGAAGATGCCCCATTTCAAGATCGAAACCGTCTACGGTTTCGGCTATAAGAGTGTGAACATATGAAATCCTGGAGTCTGTCCGACAAGCTCTGGCTGCTCTTTGCTGCCGTTCTTTCTATCCTATTCCTTCTTCTGGGTATCGTCTTCAGATGGTCTATAAGAGACTTTTTCACCACCGAAGCGTACAGAACGATAGAGTACGCTCAAGAAGTGAGGATAATCGAATTGCAGGGAGGGTTCATCCCCTTCGAGGATATCGACCTCAACAGTCTTAGAAATGCCAGAGACGTAGGACACATAATCGTCTTCGACAGGGAGTTTGATCTAATAGACTATTATCTGAACAGATTTGGGACTCAAGATAGCTCCGACAGAACCCCTCCGCTTCAGGATTCAACTTCCAGGGACGTGCTAATTAGCGGAACGATTATTCCCGAAATTCTTCCTGTTATTCAATCCATTAGAGAAAACGCAGAAAAGCAGACGTCGCTTTCAGAGAGGTACGAAACGCTTCTTTCCGGCCGGAGTCTTTTCTATGTGATTCGTACTGAAGAGATCACGGGAAGAGACGTCACGATGATTTCCTATATGTGGGATACGTACATGAATACTCTTTCATCGACGTTGTTCTCCAGGCTGCTGCTCGTAATGGCGATAATGACAGTGGTCAGTCTGGTTTTCATAATAGTCTTCTCTAGATACCTGACTAAGCCTCTCAAAAAGCTTTCAGAGGACGTGCGAATGATCTCAAAGAGAAACTGGGACAGGCCGATTTCTTTGAATAGAAGCGACGAGATCGGAGAGCTAGCCGATTCAATTGAGAATATGAGAAAGAGCCTCAGCGAGCAGGACAGAGAACAACAGTCAATGCTCCAGTTTATCTCCCATGAACTGAAGACACCTGTCATGGTTATACGAAGTTACGCACAGGCAATCAAAGACGACATTTATCCCGGGGGCGACCTGGATAGTGCTATAGACGTCATAGATAAAGAGATCCAGAGAATGGATCTGAGGGTAAAGGATCTCCTCTTCATAACGAGACTTGAATACCTGTCACGTCACGACCTCGAAAAAGAGGAAGTGAATCTCTCAGAGCTTGTTGAGGACACAGTCGGGCGATTTTCTTTCCAGAGGGACGACGTAGACTGGAATCTGAATCTCAAAGATTTCAAGACCGAGGTCAATGAAGAGCAGCTGGCGATAGCCATAGAAAACATACTTTCAAATCAGATTCGCTATGCAAAGAACAGGATAGAAGTAACTATGGAAGCAGACGAGAGAGAAGAGAATCTTCTGATGCGATTCGCAAATGATGGAGAGAAAATCGCCGAAGCTAAACTGGAAGAGCTCTTCAAACCCTTCAAAAAGGGGGTTGGAGGAGAAAACGGACTTGGCCTGAGCATAACTAGAAGAATAATCGAATTGCATGGTGGAACCATTTCAATGGTTAATGAAGAGGAGTTCGTGGCCACTATCGTCGCGCTACCTATTTAGAATTTTTGCCGTTTCCGGAAGAACACCGCTACACCAACCACCTTCTGAATTCGAAATGATTGAGACAAAACAAGAGGGCGCAAACAGTGCCCTCTTGTATTTCCGGCCTATTCAAGGCCAGCCTTCAATTCTCTGAAATCATTTGCATAAAACTGCAGAAGTGATCGAACTCCAGTTAAACAGATAGCTTTTCTCAGCTCTCTCTTCTTATCTACTCCTTGCTGAGCCAGCTAATAGCCTGATGCCAGAATCTACCGTAGTACTCCCACTTCACGAAGTCAGTTCCCCAGTGGGGTGCAAGATCCGACATGAAGGCCATCGATCTGCCCTTTCCCGAGTCACCGACAATTATGAACGGATCGCCGTCGATTTCGGCAAGTACTTCGGAACCTTCCTTGGGAAAGACCTTCTGGTAGCCCAGAAATCTCGGCCAAGTTGTATCTATACCCTTCAAGATCGGATGATTGGGATTCAATACTTTGACCGAGGCCCCTTGAGTTGCCTCTACCCTGTCGTCAGTCTCCATCATGTTGACGGGCATTACTTTCTCGATCGGGCTGCCGTGGTAGTTACCCTTGCCCTGGAAGCCCTGGAAATCAACGTATCCACCCGTCATTATGAGAGATCCGCCTTTGAGAACGTAATCCGACAACATCTGGACCTT
>JAFGAP010000237.1 GCA_016933635.1 Kosmotogaceae bacterium | reverse complement strand
CGTCATTGACTTCCCTTGAAGAATTATCTACAAAAGTTATGGTAAGAATAGCACAAGTGTTATCTTCTAACCAAGTGCTGAGAAGTTTGTCGAGATATAATTCAGGGGAACGCTGGAAGCTCCGGCGTCTGCGTGCTGGTTCTTGAAGTTCCCTCAATTTTTTCATCGCCTGCTTATAATTTTCATTTGAGACCTGGCGAATTCGATCAGCAAGATCGGAGACATATTTCAAGAGGGATCGAGCTTTGAAGACAAACTCCCCAGCACTTTCCATCAGACCTCCAGCAGTGCTGCTACGTCCGGTTACTTTACGCTGGGAACGTTTTGTCGCCCCAAACTCGCTCTCCAATTGATTATTCGTAGCAGGGATTTGGGGATGATCATAGCAGTGAAAAAGTCCTTCCCAGTAACGTTCGCTAAGGGCTATGACATGCTCGACAAAGTAATGGTAACTGGATTTACGTCCCCTCCTTGATAATTGCTCTTTCAAAGTATTCAAGTACGTCCGTAAAACTCGCCGGACCTGTCTAGAATTACTTTCCATCTTTAAAATGTGTGCAATTTTACGGATGATATTGACACGCCGCTCAAGTCGTTTGGTAAGCGATTTGAATGTATCAAGAAAAGTCAAGATACTTCTCAGTTGATCAAGCAAGCGCCAGGGGCCACCAGGTTTTTGGATGGCTTTTCGGACTGCGCTACGGATATCTAACAGACGATAGTAACGCTTAAGAGCGGAGGGATCAAGAGGCGGCTTCCCCCCTGTCTTGGCGGCTATCAGCAGAATTTCACAGAACTGAAGAGCAAGAGAAATTTCCTCAAGTGATGGATCATTTGGCTTTGTTTTTTGAGCAATACGCTCTTGCAACTTCAACAATTTCTTCCTGAACTTCTTAATCGCATTGATTCCTTCACGAATCCCTTGTCCCAGTTTTTTCAGGTCTTCTTCTATCGGTTTTGCTAAATTTTCAAGATAATGGAATTGACACCATTGATAAGGAACATCGGGGAATACCCTTTGAATAGCGGGTACAAGCCCTTTCTCTTTATCTGTGACGATTCCTAAAATGGGGATATTTAAGTCCTTCACCTTCTGAAGAATCTTGACCAGATCATCCTCTCGTCGAAGCACTGATCGTTGGGAATATAGCACCTCCCCACTGATCGCATCTCGTATGATATATAGAATCGGACTACGATCATCAAATTGAACACCATCCACTGTTAGCACAATTCCTCCCTGCGCTTCCAGTTTCTCTTGTAAACGAGAGTCATCTGCATCTACACAATGGCATAGAGCAAGATAGACTTTTAACAGATTACCCACCGTCTTTTCGCAGATATCCATCTGAAATTTTTTTGTTAGCAATTTGTGTATTTCTGGGATAGACTTATTTTCTTGGAGGTATTTTTCTCCAATATAGACCACTACATCTAATCCAAATTCAAGTTCGTTAAGTGCAAGTTCGCATTCTTCAAGAGGGCGAT
>JAFGAP010000033.1 GCA_016933635.1 Kosmotogaceae bacterium | reverse complement strand
TTCGGCATAGACCTTTTTTTCGGCGGGGTTGTCTATCTGCACCAGTATCTCTCCGTGACCTGTTGTAACGAAGGACTCGAGGCTTCCGCCCAGATAGATATTAGTTGTCACCTGTCCCTCAATCATGCCCTCTCCGGGATCTATAAGCTTAAGCGATTCTGGCCTCGCCATGATTACGGCCGATTCTCCTGGAGACAACTCGGAAGAGTACTTTCCAACCTCCACGGTTTTGTCTTCGAACCTGACCTTGCATTTACCGTTCATTTCCAGAACTTCGACTGGAAGGAAGGCAACTTTTCCAACGAATCCGGAAACGAACTTGGAGTTCGGGTCTTCGTAAATCTCGTTCGGCGAGCCGATCTGCCTAATAAATCCGTTCTTCATGACGATTATCCTGTCAGAGAGACTCATAGCCTCGACCCTATCGTGGGTCACGTATATCGTTGTGATTCCAAGTGTTTTCTGAATGCGCTTTATCTCGACTCGCATCTGCTCCCTCAAAAGGGCGTCTAGATTTGAAAGAGGCTCGTCCAGAAGCAGTACGGAAGGTTCCACGATTAGGCTTCTCGCAAGTGCGACACGCTGCTGCTGGCCTCCGGACAGTTTCGAGGGAGCTCTTTGGGCAAGATCCTTCAAACCGACAAGGTCCAGTGTGTTCATTACCTTGTCCTTTATCTGTTTCGAGGGGAGCTTTCGCAGCTTGAGGCCGTACGCCACATTGTCGAAAACATTCATGTGAGGGAAAAGCCCGTAACTCTGAAAGACGGTTGCAGTATCCCTTTTATTGGGAGGCAGATACGTTATGTCTTCATTACCCAGATAGATCTTTCCCTTCGTGGGAAGTTCGAATCCCCCGATCATCCTCAGTGTAGTGGTCTTTCCACACCCCGATGGCCCGAGAAGGGTTACCAACTCTCCAGGTTCTATTTCGAAATTGGCATTGTTAACGGCAATAACATCTGCCTTCCCTTTTACGTCTTTGAAGACTTTGGTTACGTTTTCTATTCGAACTGAGACGGAAGTCTTTGACATCAAACCACCTCACAAACCTAATGTCAGTTGAGAGTTACGTTCTTTTCCATGTACTCGTTCTTCCTAACAAGAACCCTCATCAGCCCGAATGCCCCAAAGACAATGATTATTAGGACTGTAGAAAGAACGCTGGCAAGGCCGAACCTGATAGATTCGGAGAAGTTGTATATCAGGACTGTCATGTGGTACCATTGCGCAGATATCAAGAATATGATAGCGCTTACGGCAGTCATCGATCGGACAAAAGTGTATGACATCCCGGAAATGAAGGCCGGACGAATCAGAGGCAAGACGATAGTTCTGAAGACCGTGGTAGAATCAGCGCCCAGATCCTGCGCGGCCTCCTCTATTGCTGGATCTATCTGCCTTAGAGTGGCCACTCCTCCCTCAACCCCAACTGGAAGCTCCCTGATTATGTAGTTGATCACGATGATCACACCGGTTCCGACCAGGATAAGGGGCGGTTTGTTGAAGGCCAGAACATACGAAATACCGATGAGCGTGCCCGGTATCGCAAACGGGGCGAGAATAAGTCCTTCGAGCACCCTCTTTCCTGCAAACTTCTTTCTCACAATGACAAGCGCCGCCATCATCGCGATGATCCCTGCAAACGGTGTCGCTATTGCAGACAGCGTGAAAGTGTCTACAATTGCATCTCTTCCCCTTTGAAGTGCTTCGCTTACGTTTTTAAGAGTGAAGGAGTAGTCTATACCCCAGTTGGCCACAAAGCAGCCGGCCACTATCGTTCCATATAGTCCTAATATAAAGACTATGAAGAGAACGATAAACGTCATAAGACCGAATTTCACAGGCTTTGAAACCAGATCGCTAAGTCTTGAAGAGGGTTTTCCGGTTACAGTTACGTAGGACTTTCTGCTAACCCAGAATCTCTGAACCAGGAAGGCCGTCAGCGTAGGCATCAGCAGCAGTATTGAAAGAGCTGCTCCGTGGCCAAGTCTATTCCTTCCGGTTACCTCAATATATGCTTCTACCGAAAGGACCTTATAAGAGCCCGCAAGAAGCAGTGGGTTTGCGAAATCGGCCAGCGAGTTAGTGAAAACCAGAAGCCATGAGCTCAGGACTCCGGGAATTGCAAGGGGGAAAGTGACCTTTGAGAATGTTCTCCACCGGCTTCCGTTGAGGTCGAGCGAGGCCTCCTCCAGAGTCGAATCTATGGCTTGCAGGACGCCCGAAAGAGTCAGAAATGCTATAGGGAACATTCCGATAGTCTGTACGGCAGTAAGGCCTCCAAGCCCGTATATGGTGAAGTCCTTCAGCCCGAGTACCTGCTTTGTAATCAGACCGTTACTCCCGAAGAGAAGAATAAGCGAGAGGGACAGGGAAAAAGGAGGAGAAATTACGGGTAGAAGCCCCATAGTGCTAAGGAACTTCTTCCCCCTCGTGGCCGTCCTGTTTATCACGAAGGCAAAAATGAATCCAATAATTGTCGAGAAGGAAGCCGTAAGGATTCCAAGCCTTACGCTTCCCCATAGCGCGCTAAGGTACTGCTTTGACGAGAGGATCGACACCCAGGTCTGCATGGAGAATTTCCCGTCTGCCAGAAAGGTCAGTCTGACCGCTTCAAATAGTGGATAAGCGACGAATATTGCTACCATGAGGAAGAGACCGAGAATGATGTATCCCATTACCGGGTCTCTGAAGAACTTAGAAATAAAGAATACGATTACGAAGATAGCAAAGGCGCCAAGCATGAAGATATTCAGTAGGTTCGCGTAGTTCTCTCCGGCCTCCGCTGACATGAGAAAGACCAGAAACCCTGTCATGTTGTAGCGCGTTTCATCTATTAGCGGTGCAAGCACCAGCGAAACATTCCTTTCCTCAAATGTATAGTCGAGGGAGGAGTAATAGTTCTCCAGGTAATAAACGCTTTCAAGCCCCTTTTCGAAATCCTCTGAACTGCTGTTTGATTCGTAGAAGGCTTTCAGTTGTTCGTTGGGGGCATAGATCTGCAGTTCGTCCCAGCCGGGAACGCCGTTTATGTATACTATCTCGGCTTCCTTGAACTCCTTGTTCACCGTCACTATCCAGTCCTCTGCAATATCCGCGTCTCTTGGCGCCGATTCTGCAATGACTGTGACGAGCTGCCTCTGGTTCTCTCTGACAACGTCAAAGAATGAGTTCTTCAGTGTGTCAAAGATCCAGAAAAGTGCAACAAAGACGACAATACTTATGAACCCAAACGATAATAGCTTTCTCCAGGAATACAATCCGATCACACCCCAAGAGTAACCTTGATTGTTGAAGCCAGAGTGAAAAAGAGCAGGAGGCTGGCTCCTGCTCTAATCAATTACTTATTCTACACCGCCGCCGATCTCTTCTGTCCAGCGGTCGAGAAGTCTTTCCTTGTTTTCAGCATCCCAGACATAATCTTGATGAACAGTCTTGATCTCGTTCATGCTGAATGAGAGCGGATGCTTTGGAGCGATCTTCGAAACCGGGATTACGTACCAGCTCGCGATAATAGCCTGCGCCTCTTCGGTAAGTATCCAGTCGTACAGCTTCTTGGCATTAACGGGATCCGGGCCGTCCTTTATCAAAGACATCGATGCGATCTCGAAGCCCGTACCTTCCTCGGGAACGGTAATCGTAATGTCTGCACCTTCAGCCTTAAGCTTGACCATATCATGAGCATAACCGATTGCAAAAGGAATTTCTCCGATTGCAACACTCTTTCCGCCTGCCGAACCAGACCTTGTGTACATCTCAATGCTTCTGTCCAGTTTCTTCAGATAGAGGAAGGCGAGGTCCTCGTCCCCTCCGAAAAGAGAAATCATACACGTAATAAGGTTGTAGGCCGTCCCTGAGGTATTCGGGTTTGCCACCCTTACGAGATTCTCATACTTGGAATCCAGTATGTCGAACCAGCCTTTAGGCGGTTCTAGACCGAGTTCGGCTGCACGGCCATTGTGAGTCGCAAATGCCAGAGGCCCAAGATACAGTCCTAACCAGTAACCTTCAGGATCCTTATACTGGTCTGGTGTGTTTGCAGCGGCGCGCGAGAAGTATGGTGTGGTAAGACCTTTAAGCTTTGCGCTGATATGATTCAGTCCCACTCCTCCAACCCATATGGAGGCTTGCGGATTCAGCTTCTCCGCTTCCATTCTCGCCTCGGCCTCTCCACCGGAAAGTCTTACCCAGTCAACCCTTATGCCGGTTACTTCTTCGTACTTGTCAAAAAGCTGCTTTGCCGCGAGCTCCTCCAGGGTCGTATAAACCGTGAAAGAATCGGCGGCAAGAAGGGTTACTGAAAAAACAACGCAGATGACGGTAAACAAAATAAGAAATCTTCTCATTGCAAAGAAACCTCCTTAAAAGATGTGCAATTTTGGAGAACGTGTGCCAGTTTTGGTTTAGATAAAAGCAGGATGAATTTTACGACTTCAAAATAATTATACCATTACGATGACTTGAAATTGGCATAACGTTTCTTCGCTTTCATTGAGAAGAACAGTCTGCTTTTGCAAACCAGTCAGTTTTCGTCTGGGAAGTCTCGCCTTCGGCGAGGCTAGTTCCGCTGGGCGCTAAAAGATCAGTTGCAAGTTGTCAGTTCCAAGTTGCAAGCATAAGAACCGCTGCACGCTTAAATCGGAGAACCCGCTGTACGCTCGAAAGAACGCTTTGCGCTGGGCGCTTGCTAAGAAACGCTGATGGCTGAGCGCTGTGAAAAACCGTCCTT
>JAFGAP010000032.1 GCA_016933635.1 Kosmotogaceae bacterium | reverse complement strand
TTCTCTAGATCCCTTCCTGCAGCGCTTGAAGACCTGTATCGTGATATAGCGCTCGAGTTTTATGGAATAAAGAGTTGTTCTTTTCAAAAGGCGATAGAGTCAATGAATAAGTACTTTGAAGGTCTTTACGGAAGGTCAAGATTGGCCTTGATTTTGAAACGGTTCAGCATAAAAGAGGGTTCTCCTGAAGAGGCCTTCTTTGAAGATACACATCTCGATCCTTTGAATCTGGCAATGAAGCCCTGGTTTCACAGTATTGCGGGTTGGGAAAGCAAGAAGACGTTCCATGAATTGTACGAGGAGGCCTTTGACAACGCCGTTCATTTTCTGCAAAATTATCTTGATGGAGTGGGCGACTTTTCTTTGCCAAGGGTCTCTCTTATGACAAACCTGCCACTAATGCAGTACTGAATGACAAATTCGTACAGAAGGGAGGGAGGCCGTATCCAGATCTGGAATACGGTAATCATATGAAAGTTCTCGGCATAATTCTAGCAGGCGGGCGGGGTGAGTACTTGAGTTCTCTCACTCAGGTTCGGACCAGCGCTGCGCTGCCAGTTTACGGAAAGTACAGATCCATTGATTTCACGCTCAGCAATATGGTAAACGCCGGGATATCAAAGGTCGGGATAATCACGCAGTACAGTCCCAGAAGCCTAATGGACCATATAGGTTCTGGGAAGGAATGGGACCTAGACAGAAAACAGGGGGGTCTTTTCATCCTGCAACCTTATTACTCTCCGTATAATCCATCCATGGGTTACAAGGGGACTGCCGACGCTCTCTTCCAGAACATAAATATTCTCCGAAGAGGCAATGAGGATTCAGTGTTGATCGGCTCAGGAGACCACATTTTCAAGACCGATCTAACTAAGATCTTCAGATACCATCTTGACACGGCGGCTGATATAACGGTTTTGACAGGCGAAAAAGAGGGCGAATGCGGTACTGAAGGAATGGACCGCGTAGTCTGTAGAAACGGAAGAATAGTAGAGTGGATCGAAAAGGAAAAGATTGCGGAAAATCCACAAGAAGGTGACTGTGTTGCTCTCGGAATTTACTTCATAAACAAGTTTTTGCTGAGAGAATTGCTCTATTCCGCTGTCCCTAACGGTGAGAATGAGCTTGTAAAAGGGATAATTTCTCCTAATCTCTCTTCATTGAATGTAAGAGAATACAGGTACAACGGGTATTGGCGGGATATTAAGCTGAGTAAGAGATGCTACTTCAGAACAAACCTCGACATACTTGATCCCGAAATAAGAAGGGAGCTCTTCTACGAAAACGGAAGAGTCTTTACTAAACTAAAGGATCTTCCGCCTCCAAAGATCACCGGAACTGCTTATATGAATAATTCGGTTATTGCCGATGGCTGCGTAATAGGTGGAAGAATAGAGGATTCAGTCTTATTCAGAGATACGAGAGTTATGGCCGGCGCAACTGTGAAGAATTCCGTGCTTCTTGAAGGTTGTCTGGTTGAAGAGGGAGCTTATATAGAGAACGTCATTATGGATAAGTACTGCACCGTTAGGCTTGGAAGAAGCTTTGTCGGTGAAACCGAAGATCCCACTGTGATCGAGAAACATGGCGTAATTTAGGCGGGGTGATTGTATGGCCAAGAAGGTTGTTGCATTGATATTAGCCGGTGGACAGGGGACGAGACTCGGTTTGCTCACAGACGAGGTTGCAAAACCGGCAGTGCCTTTCGGCGGCAAGTACAGAATCATTGACTTTTCTTTGAGTAACTGCGTCAACTCGGGGATCTCGGCAGTCGGCGTTCTTACTCAGTATAGGCCCCACATTCTTTCCAGGCACATTGGGATAGGTCGTCCCTGGGATCTCGATAGAAAGGACGGCGGGGTTGTAATCCTCCCGCCTTTTATAGCTCAAGGAGACTCAAACTGGTACAAGGGAACTGCAAATGCAGTCTTTCAAAACATTGATTTCGTAGATGCTTTCAATCCAGAGCTTCTGGTAATACTCTCGGGCGATCATATCTATTCAATGGACTACAACGAGATGATAGACTATCATCTCTCCAAAGGTGCAACCGGAACCGTAGCATGTATGCGTGTGCCGCTTTCCGAGGCACAAAGATTCGGAATGATGATCACGGATTTCGAGAACAAGATAACGGATTTTCAGGAGAAACCGAAGGAGCCGAAATCGGATCTCGCCTCTCTCGGTATCTATGTTTTTGACTGGAAGTTCCTGCGTGAAAGACTGATTCAAGACGAGAAGGACCCGGAAAGCAACAACGACTTTGGAAAGAACATCTTGCCAAAAATCGTCGAAGACAACGCCGGGAAACTATTCGCATTCGTTTTCGAGGGTTACTGGAGAGATGTCGGAACAATTGAATCACTGTGGGAGGCAAATATTGAATTGACGAGGCCCATTCCTCCATTCAATCTTCATGATCCCTCATGGAGGTTTTATACTCAGACCGAGGAGTATCTACCGGCCTATGTTGGGACAAGCTCACACGTAAGAAACTCATTGATTAATGAAGGCGCAGAGATCTATGGACGGGTGGAGAACTCCGTAATCTTTCAAGGAGTTCAGATTGGCGAGGGGTCGGTCGTGAAAGACTCCGTGGTAATGACAAACTCAAAGATCGGCAGAAACGTAGTCATAGAAAGAGGGATAGTCGGTGAAGAAACCTTTGTGAAAGACGGAGTAGTTCTCGGTTATGGAGATGAAGTTCCGCATGAGACGCAACCTCACATTTATAGCGCGGGAATTGTAGTTGTCGGATCTGACGTGGTAATTCCACAAAACACAAAGATAGGAAGGAACAGCGCCATTCTCAATCACGTTAGAGAGGAGGATTTTGAGGGAGATGTGGAAGGCGGCAAAACCATTTCCCCCAAAGCGTAAGGGAGTTGCTTCTTTTACACTGCTCATAGCAATTCTGATAGTGTGTACTGCGATGGTTACGGCACTGGCACCACTGGATACTATAATGGTCACAAGAAGGCTGAGCTCATGGTACTTCAGACTCGCACTGACTGTGAAATCCATATATCTTGCAGAGCCTGAAGAAACGGAAATCAACGGCCTTCAAATAGAGAAAAACTCAACAACTGTCTGTTCAAATTGCGCAGAAATAGAGATAATCAATTACCATATAATTGAAGGGGAGAAATCCTTCGATTTCGAAATCGTTGGCAATATCACCGATATTTTATAAGGAGGTATGAGTTATGAAGAAAGTTCTGCTTATTACCCTGCTGTTGGTCATGGCAGTATTTGTGTTGGGCCAGAAGCTCACTATTCTGCACATCAACGACACTCACGGACATATCTGGCCGGAAGGTGATTACGGTGGACTGGCGGCTGTAGCCACCCTCGTAAACCAGGTCAGGGCCGAGAATCCCAACACCCTGTTCCTGCATGCCGGAGATATCAACACTGGTGTCCCTGAATCGGATTTGCAGGATGCTGCACCCGATATAGTAGCCCTCAACCTGATGAAGGTTGATGCAATGGCCATCGGTAATCACGAATTCGATAACGATGCTTCCGTACTTGCGAAACAGATCGAAATCGCAGATTTCCCGTTCTTGAGTGCAAACATCTACAAGGATGGTGAACCTGCATTCCAGGAATACATGATCACGGAAGTTGGTGGAATAAAGGTAGCCATCGTCGGTTTTACTGCTCAAGAAACTGAAATCCTTGAGTACCTCTATGCGAAAGATTACGAGTGGAAGGATGTTATCGAAGTCGCGAAAGAGATCATTCCTGAACTCGAGGCTCAGGCAGATATCGTAATTGCTCTCACTCATATGGGAAGCAACCCCGTACTTGTCGGTCCCAATTCCTGGGAGCTCGCGAAAGCGGTGGACGGTATTGACGTCATTGTTGACGGTCACAGCCATACTTTCTACGAAAGACCTGAGATAATCAACGAGACAATAATCGTATCAGCCGGAGAATGGGCAAAGAACCTTGGCAAGCTCGAACTTGAAATCGTTGATGATACGGTAATTTTCGTTTCCTTTAGAAATCTCCCGGTTATCGCCGAAGAGATCGAACCAGACTTCGCCGTGGCAACTGTGCTTGATTACTTCAAGAAGGCCGGCGGAGAAGCTCTTAATATCGTTGTCGGAGAGACCGCAATAAAACTCGAGGGAGATAGAGGAGTAGTAAGGGCTCAGGACACAAACCTTGGCTACTTGATATGTGACGCAATGGTATGGAAAACCGGCGCAGATCTGGCCTTGTCGAATTCCGGTGGAATTAGAGCCTCTATTAAGGCCGGTCCAATCACATATCGCGACATTCTTTCCGTTCTTCCCTTTGGAAACACACTATACGTCGTGGAAGTACCTGGCACAGCTCTCAGAGACCTTCTGCAGTACACGGCAACCAGAGAAGCGGGGCAGGGAGCGATGGCTCAGGTAAGCGGTGTGACTTATGTAATAGAGAACAAAGAAGCGAAGGATATCCTCGTAAACGGAGAACCAATTGATGATAACAAATTGTACAAACTAGCTACAAATAACTACCTTGCTTCCGGTGGTGACGGTTATGAAGTTCTTGCCGGCCTCTCAGGTTACGACACTGGATTCGTTCTCGCCGACGTTGTAGTAGAGTTTGTTGGAGAGATCAGCCCTATAACCTCTTACGCCGATAGTGGAAGGATAACCAGAAAGTAGTTTTAGATTAAGTTAAGACTCAAACATTGTACTATAATAGGAGCGGAGCGATCCGCTCCTTTTGTTTGTTAATTCCAATCATTTTTTTGAGTCGCAGTCACTTTCATGATATTCGGGATCCCAGAAAGGCAAACATCTATTGATTAAGGTTGAGAGGTGATAAGTAAATGAGGTTGCCTACCTTCAGAGGAGGGGTGCACCCGCCAGAGAAAAAGGAACTGTCCCAAGATTCCCATCTGAGCGTTCTGCCACTTCCCGAAAGGGTCTATGTATTTCTTGCAAACCATGCCGGTGTTCCAGCTAAACCCCTTGTGAACATTGGAGATAGGGTAAAGACGGGTCAATTGATTGCGGAGGCCGGCGGTTTCATTTCCGCAAATCTCCACTCTCCTCTGACTGGCGAAGTCAAGGAGATTGCAAAGTATTACCATCCAACTCTTTCAAAACCTGACGATGCGATTGTTATAGAAAAATCAGGCAAGGATGAGTGGGAACTGCTGGATCCTGCCAAGCCTTATGATCAGTTCGAGCCGGAGGAGATAGTCCAGAGGATAAAGGACGCAGGAATTGTTGGATTGGGCGGCGCCATGTTCCCTACGAACGTCAAGCTTTCTCCCCCAAAAGAAAAGAAGATCGATCTTCTTGTTTTGAACGGAGCAGAGTGCGAACCCTATCTGACCATAGACTACAGGTACATGCTAGAGCGCTCTGAGGGATTAGTTAGAGGCATTCTCGCGATCATGAGAGCTCTAAAGGTCAATAATGCTGTGATTGGTATCGAAGACAATAAGCAAAAGGCCATAGAACGAATGGAGGAGGCGGTTAGATCTACTCCAATTCAGGTGAAGAGGCTGAAAACCAAGTATCCGCAGGGTGCCGAGAAGCAGCTTATTTTCGCTCTTACGAAGAGGAAGGTACCTTCAGGAGGACTTCCACTCGATGTAGGTGTCGTTGTTGACAACATGGGAACAGCATTTGCAGTTTACGAAGCAGTTGAACTTGGCCATCCACTTGTCGAAAGAGGAGTCACACTTACCGGCGAAGGAATAAAGAAACCAATAAATGTAGTCTCGCGTATAGGAGTTATGGCAAACGAACTGATCGAATATGCCGGCGGCGCGCAGGAGAGCGTTGAGAGAATTGTCTTTGGCGGTCCGATGATGGGAATCACTGTCCCCAAGATAGACGTACCGACTGTAAAAGGCACCTCGGGGATCACCTTGCTTGTTAAGAGCGATCCACTTGAAGATTTCCCCTGCATAAGATGCGGCAAGTGCGCGGCGGTATGCCCGATGAACCTCCAGCCATTCTTACTGAATCTCTATGGTACGAATAGATTGTATGACAAGCAGGTGGAAAACGGACTCTTGGACTGCATAGAATGCGGAAGCTGCTCATATGCATGCCCCGCAAACATAGACCTCGTTAAGAATTTCAAACTCAATAAGAAGGTCTACAGGAGTCTCAAGGGAGGTGCGAAGAAGTGAAGCTCTCAATGATGGCGGCACCTCATCTCAGATCAGAAGACAGCGTAAGAAAGATTATGCTCGATGTCCTGATCGCCCTTGCACCGGCGGCCATATGGGCCGTAGTATCGTTCGGTTTGAAAGCACTTGTCCTGATACTTGTCTGCACAGCCGGCGCCGAGGCACTTGACTTCTTTGTCATGCGGTTCGTCAGACAGAAGAAGAATTTCAAACCGGATCTCAGCGGTTCAGTAACCGGACTGCTACTTGCATTGAATCTCTCTGTCGCCGTGGAGTGGTGGCAGGCTCTTATCGGTGTCTTCGTAGCCATAGTAATTGCGAAGGCCGTATTTGGCGGGCTTGGAAAGAATTTCTTTAATCCTGCCCTTGTTGGCAGGGTCTTTCTCCTGATATCTTTCCCCGTTCAGATGACTACATGGTTGAGTCCCTTCGATATGCAGACTACGGCAACTCCAATGGCAATACTGAAGCAAGGCGCACTGCGAGTCTTTTCTCTGCAGGAGATGTTTCTAGGAACTATTCCAGGATCACTTGGCGAAGTCAGCGCTCTGCTCCTTCTCCTCGGTTTTGGATGGTTACTGTTGAGAAAGAGAGTCTCACCTTTCATACCTATTGCATATGTTGGAACTGTAGTCATAATGGCCGCGATTTTCAATGGAGTTAATCCCGGCTTCGGCTCGCCCCTTTATCACGTCTTTGGCGGCGGACTAATGCTAGGGGCTCTTTTTATGGCAACGGATATGGTGACCAGTCCCATGTCGATCAAAGGCCACGTGATTTTTGGTGTTGGATGCGGCGCTGTGACAATGATAATAAGATTGTTTGGCGGTTATCCCGAAGGAGTATCTTTTGCGATCCTGGTCATGAACGCTTTCGTACCTCTAATAGATATGGGCACCAAGCCCAGGATATTTGGAAAGCCGAAGAAGGTGAAGAGCAATGCGTGATTATTTCAAGACCGGCATTACTCTGATGGTTATTACTATCATCGCCGCCCTGGTTCTTTCAGTAGTCTATACGATAGTTGAAGAACCTATAGCCAACGCAGAGCTTGGCGCGAAGTTAAAGGCGATTCGAGAAGTTCTTACAGATTCCGATTCAGGTGAGTTGTTAATTGACGAAGAAAGCATACCCAAAACAGCTACTGAGCTCGCCAAGTTCGAGTGGTTTCCCGAAGGATTCTCCGCCTCTGAAGGAATAATCTACAACGCCGAGAGCAATCAGGGAAAAGTTGAAAGCCCCGCCTACAAGTTCGTCAAGGAAGATGGAACAGAGATCTTCATTGCGATTGGTATCGCGGTTGGTTACGGAGGCGACGTAAAATCAATGGCGGCCTTTGTAAAGGAACCTGATGGGATCAAACTGAACGGAATCAAGGTTCTGGAATACTCTCAGGAGACTCCAGGACTTGGGGCAAATATCGCAAATGCCGATGTCCAGAAGAGGTTCTATCCCATAACTAAAGAGGGACTTGACGAAGGCATAAAGGTTGATAAAGATGCTGGAGTAACCCCTGTGGGTGACCAGATAGATGTAAGAAAGAGGGAAGACGGGATAGCAACAGTCAGCGATGTGATGACCGGTGCAACGATCACTCCAAGAGCCGTCGCATTCTCTCTAAACGCTATCTCCGAATTCCTTGAGAAGGCAGGTGTTAGATGATGGCAGAATCAAAGTTTAAGATTCTGGCAAACGGTATCTTGAAACAAAATCCGACCTTCATTCAGGTTCTTGGTATGTGTCCCACTCTCGCAACCACAACAAGCGCCGAGAATGGTTTGGGGATGGGACTTGCGACTACAGCTGTTCTTGCGCTGTCGAATATCACAATATCTCTTGTGAGGAAGTTCATTCCCGATAAGATAAGGATTCCCTCTTATATAGTAATAATCGCTTCCTTTGTTACCGTGATCGACATGTTGATGCACGGTTTCATCTATGATCTATGGAAGACATTGGGACTGTTCATTCCCCTTATAGTCGTTAACTGCATCATTCTTGGAAGGGCCGAAGCCTTTGCTTCGAAGAACAATGTCTTCAGTTCCTTCCTCGACGGTCTGGGAATGGGGCTTGGTTTCACGGCCTCTCTAGTCCTTCTGGGATCGGTGAGAGAATTCCTTGGCAATGGGTCGATTTTCAGTTACCATCTTTCTGATGTGAAGATGTTTGCCATGATACTCCCGCCCGGCGCTTTTATGGCTCTGGGTATGCTTGCTGCGTTCTTCAACTATTTAGGGATTCGGCGAAGCAAGGCAAAAAAGGCAGAAAAATGAGGAGGGATGACTGATGGCGCCCAGACTGGTTTTTATATTTCTATCGGCAATTTTGATAAACAACTTCGTGCTTTCGAGATTCCTGGGAATCTGTCCTTTCTTAGGTGTCTCGAAGAAGACAGATACGGCAGTCGGGATGAGCATTGCCGTTACGTTCGTTATGATTCTGGCCTCAATAATCACCTGGATACTCAATATTGCGCTCGACTTACTCGGTATACCCTTCTTGCGTACAATTGTCTTCATACTGATAATCGCAACTCTCGTGCAATTTGTTGAGATATTCCTTAAGAAGACCAGCCCGGGACTCTATGAAGCACTGGGCATCTTCCTACCGCTTATTACAACAAACTGTGCGATTCTTGGCCTTGCTCTCCTGAATGTTCAGCAGAACTACACACTCGTGGAAACGATAGTGAATTCCGCTGGAGCCGGACTGGGGTTCGCCCTAGCTCTGATTCTCTTTTCCACAATTAGAGAAAGGATGGAGCTCTCCGAAATTCCTGAACCCTTCAAGGGCACCGCTATCGCCTTGATCACCGCCGGACTGCTGTCGATGGCCTTCATGGGATTCCAGGGCCTGGTAAAACTGTGAGGTGTTTTCTATGACAATAGTCTATTCAGTTCTCTTTATGGCCGTTCTGGGAGTAGGAGCCGGCGTCTTTCTTGCATTCGCTTCTGCCAAATTTGCCGTCAAGAAAGATCCGAGAGTCGCGCTCATCGAAGCTTCATTGCCCGGTGCTAATTGTGGTGCCTGCGGCTTTCCTGGATGCGCAGCCTTTGCCAAAGCAGTCGCCGAAGGTAAAGCCCCAATCGAAGGCTGTATTCCAGGTAAACGCTCCGGTGTCCCTGAGAAGTTAAAACTCATTCTGGAAACAGATATCGACAAACTCATCGCTTTATTCGATGAAAATGACGAAGACGTAGAAAAGACCCTCGAGAAACTTCTAGCTTCTTCTGGAAAAGCGGCTAAAGCCGCTCCACCAAAGATTCAGAGGCCAACTCAGGAAGAAATAGACAGTTACAAGGAAAAACTTAAAGAAAACCCAAGGGCAGCCGTTGTCTTTGCAGTTCTTCCCAACATCAACTGCGCCCTGTGCGGCTCGCCGGGATGTGCTGCCTTTGCCATGAAAGTTGCCAATGAAGACGAAGACGTAACCAAATGTGTTCCCGGAAAGCCTCAGAATGTCTCGCAAAAGGTCGCTAAGATTATGGCGTTATCTGAGGTTGAACTCAAGAAGATCATCGAAGAAACGTCAGGTGAACCCTCCGAGATAAAGAAGAAGTTTGCATCATGAAAAAAAGGCTGGCCATTCTTGGCTCAACCGGATCGATAGGATCACAAACACTCCAAATAGTAAATCAGATCGAAAACATTGAGATTGTGGCCATTTCCTGTGGCCACAATCTTTCTCTTTTTTCAAAGCAGCTATCTGAATTTCATCCGCAGTTTGCCGCTTCGCTTAATAAGAGTGATAGCCTTGCGGATTCCTTTCCCGGGACGTCATTTTTTGACGGTGAAGAAGGAATCGAAGCAATGCTTGAGGAGTCGAGACCCGACTATGTTCTACTGGCTGTGAGCGGCTCCGCAGGTCTAAGATTCAGCCTGAAGGCGATCGAAGTCTGTCATAGACTTTGCCTCGCCAATAAAGAATCGATTGTGTGTGGCGGAGATCTTCTCCCAAAAGAGTGTGTCAGAAAGGGCGTCGAACTGATTCCGGTCGACTCGGAGCACAGCGGTCTTTTTCAGCTACTCGATGGTTCGCGACGACCAAAAAGAATAATTATAACTGCTTCTGGCGGTGCATTAAGAGATTGGCCTTTAGAAAGGATACCGGATGCAACGATAAATGATGTTTTGAGACATCCCGTCTGGTCAATGGGAAGCAGGATAACGGTCGACAGTGCTTCCATGGTCAACAAGGGTCTTGAAGTGATTGAAGCCAAGTACCTCTTTGGATTTGAAACGAATGAAATTGACACATACATATGCAGAAACAGTTTTATCCATGCCGGTGTCCTTTATAGTGACGGTGTTTTGAAGTTACATGCCGGCACACCGGATATGAGGGTCCCGATCGCATATTCGCTTACATATCCTGAAAGAACTCAAACCATTCCCGAGCAAAGCATTGTCGATATTCCAATGATTCTCGAAGAGCTACCAAAAGAGAGATTCCCAGCACTAAGCCTTGCGAGAGAGATTTGTGGTGTAATCAGTAAACAGATTGCCTATAATGCGGCGGATGAAATTGCGGTAGAGGCTTTTATGAATGGTCGGATGCCTTTTGGAGGTATATACAATATAATTGAAAAGACGGTAGGAAAAACCGATGATCAAAATCCGGTCGACTACAGTCATATAATCGAGATTGACAGCTTTGCAAGAAAGTTAGCTCAGGAAGAGGTGAATAGATGTTATTAGCAATAATATACTTTCTTCTAATTCTGACGGGAATAGTGGTTGTCCATGAACTTGGTCACTACATTTTCTCAAGACTCTTTGGAGTAAGAGTTATTGAATTCGCAATAGGCATGGGCCCTAAGCTCTGGTCGAAAAAAGGAAAGAAGACTACCTTCAGGATCAATGCCTTTCCAATTGGTGGTTACGTAAGACCTGCTGGTGAAGACCTGGATAGCATCGACTCCTCGATTCCGGATAGTGAGCAGATTCAGAACAAACCTGCATGGCAGAGATTCATTATTTACTTCGCTGGCCCCGCTTTCTCTTTACTTCTAGGATTTATAATCCTCTCTTTTGTAGCAGTTATATGGGGCTTCCAAGAGGTAAAGATCGACAAAGTCGAACCTGGTTCCCCCGCCGCAGTTTCCGGAATGATGCCGGGAGATCGTATCGTTTCCGTTAATGGGAAGACTCTCATCGACAATACACGTTTGAGTGAAGCGGTAACGAAAGGCAATAGAATAGATCTCGTTGTGTATAGAGAAGGTGAGGAGATCGAGATCGCTTTAGTACCTGAACTTCTTCCCCAGGAGGCCTTCATTGTTATTGGAGGTGTTTCTGGAGAACCTGGCGAGGTTCTATCTTCAATAAATGGCGGGACTTTCAAGGGCGATTATGTTGGATATGGAAGCGTTCTTTCACCTGAGAGTTCTGTAAAACTCGGGTTCGAAGATGGCTCTACCTTATCGGGAACGTTACTCACCTATTCGCCCGCTGAGGAACGTTACGCGATGGGCATATACTACGCGAACTTCAAACCTCAACTTGCAATTAACCACGGACAGTTTAGAGAAGGCGACATACTGCTTTCAGTCAACGGCATGAAGACTGAAACAAGTTATGATCTAACAACGATGAGTCAGATGCTCTCTCTGAAGCCCGACGAGCTTTTGATTCAATTCACCGGGAAAGAAACTTCCTATGCCGAATTCGGCTTTCCCGACGAATTCGTTGTTTCTGTTGAACGTGAAGGCCAAATAATTGACATGACAGTAGGTAAAAACGAGATGATAGCCTTAGTGGAAGAAGCGGGAGCCTTTGCTCAAGGAAGCAGTTACTGGTATCCCGATACTGCATTGGAAGCCGCAGGTCTCGGCGTTCAGTGGGCCAACAATCTCTTGATAACAATGGTTAAGGTAGTCGGAAGTCTCTTCACGGGGGGAGCAAACATAAACGAGTTCACCGGCCCCATTGGACTAGTGACTATAGTTGATCAGGCGGTCAGTTTAGGGTTAAGAATCGTGCTTTTCCTGGCCGGGTTTATATCTCTCAACCTTGGTGTAATTAATCTGATTCCCTTTCCTGCGCTTGATGGTGGAAGGATGTTGCTTGCCCTCCTCGAGATGATTACAAGAAGAAGGCTTGATCCTAAGATAGAGGGGCTGATCAATGTAATCGGATTCATGGTCTTGATGGGGTTCATGATTTACATTACCTTCATCGACATCGGCAGGTGGCTATGAGCAGAGTTGTTCGCATTGGAGATGTTCTGATTGGTGGAGGAAATCCAGTTACCATTCAATCAATGACAAACACCAAGACCTCAGACATCGACAAGACACTTGACCAGATCAAAAGGCTTGAAGATGCAGGTTGTGATTTGGTAAGGGTATCAGTGCCAGACTTTGAATCGGCATCGGCTATGAAGGAGATCTCTTCTCGAAGCAGAATACCCGTTATAGCAGATATTCACTTTGATTATAGGCTTGCCGTAGAATCGATCAAAAACGGTGCCTCAAAGGTGAGGATTAACCCCGGAAACATCGGTCAAGAATGGAAAGTCAAAGAAACTGTGAAGATTGCAAAGGAATATGGCGTTCCAATTAGAGTCGGCGCGAACTCAGGTTCTCTGGACACGAGATTCAGCGCATACGAAAAACCGATTGCCCTTGCAGAAAGCGCCCTTGCCCAAGTTAGAATACTTGAGAGCGCGGGTTTCGAGGACATTGTGATCTCCCTGAAATCCTCTTCAGT
>JAFGAP010000236.1 GCA_016933635.1 Kosmotogaceae bacterium | reverse complement strand
GGGAATAATGTGAAACAAGAAAAGACTTTTGTCCCCGGCAACTTGCACCAACTCTTTGCTTTATCATCCCGTATAGCCTGCCCCAAATGCCTCTGTTTCGTGCTGAACATGTTTCAGCACCCTGTCAGATTTCCTGAACAGACACATCCCGTCATCTAAACTCCTTTCAGAATTTCGCGTTCTTGGTTTTTGACTTTAACCAACAAATAACAGGTCCTCCTCGGCGAACGGACAATCGTTAAACCGCGGGCTCCTTCTGTTGCTTCTCATACCGAACCTGCAACGCCCGACCCCGGCGCCATCGAGATCCTGAAATAGATCTACGATGACTACTGTAGGGACAGCCGAAAAGTCATGACTGGGTGAAGTCCTCATAGAAACTGAAAATGGTAAAGTAGTCAGTCGCTTCTTTCTACCAAAACCCCGACCCGAGATCCGCTCCGGAACGAAGAGCTGTCTCTTCTGGAATCAACGGAGCCCTGTCCATGCATTCATCTGCAAAAAAGGCCCCAAATGGGGCCTTTCAATATGAAATACAAACTTATTCGGTAAACTCTATTGTTCTCTTGACGCTTTTCTTACTGTGAAATTCTAGCTGATCTTCTTCTTGGAAGTCATCGAAGCCTACCGCCTTTATTCCGCACTCTTTTGGAGCGTCAACTCGGCTTACATCATCTTTGTAGTGTTTCAAGACTTCTATTGCGACGTCTGCCACTTCCTCGTTTCTTCTATAAACTCTCATCATGCCCTTTTTCAGTACATGTCCGTCGTTGATCTGCACACCGGCTATAGTCCCGACCTTACTGATCTTGAAAAGCTGCTTTATGTGGCCATGTCCGATTACTTCATCGACTTCTTCCGGCTCTAAAAGCCCCTCCAGAGCTTTCTTCAAATCGTCTATCAGGTTGAAGATTATCTCGTAAACCTTTATCTGAACTCCTTCTACTTCTGCCTGCTTTCTCGCCAATGCATCGGGTTTTACCTTAAACCCCATTATCACCGCGTCGGATGCAGACGCAAGCATTACGTCACTTGAGTTCACTGAACCTATACCGGAATGAACTACTTCAATCTTCACGTCACTGTTCTCAAGCTTGGCCATTGCCTGTTTCAAGGCTTCGACAGTGCCAAAAGAATCTGCCTTCAGTATAAGCTTAAGTTCCTTTTTCTCATCGGTGGTTCCTGTCATTGATAGGAACTCTTCGAGTCTAACGTGTCGTTTGGTGGTGACAGATTTCTCTTTCTGCGCTTGACTTTTCGCGAAGTCAGCCAGAGATCTGGAGGTATCGAGATCGTCAACTGCGTATACTATACTATGTACATCTGGCACCTCATCAAAACCGATGATCTGCACCGGATCGGATGGATTAGCCTCTTTAACACGCTTCCCATATTCGTTTATCAACGCTTTTACTCTGCCTGAAGCCGAGCCGGCAACAACATAGCTTCCCGGTTTCAGCACACCGTCTTTAATGACCAGAGTAGCTAGCGGGCCCACTGCCTTGTCCAGCCTAGAATCTATAATAATTCCTCTTGCATTTCCTTCCGGAATGCATTTGATATCGGCTACTTCGGCGACCAGAAGTATCATTTCGAGGACATCTTCCACGCCCTTTCCAGTCTTGGCAGATACGGGAACCGTTACCGTGTCTCCTCCCCAGTCTTCTGGAACAAGTCCAAGCTTAGACGCAAGCTGCTGTTTTGTGAGGTCAATATTGGCGTTTGGTTTGTCGACCTTGTTTATCGCAACTATTATGGGAACGTTCGCTGTCTTGGCATGGTTATATGCTTCTATGGTCTGTGGCATGACTCCATCGTCTGCCGCGACAACAAGAACCACGATATCCGTCGCCTGAGCGCCTCTGGCTCTCATTTCGGTAAAAGCTTCGTGCCCTGGCGTGTCAATGAATGTTATCTTCTTATTTCTTATTTCAACCTGGTAGGCACCAATCGTCTGTGTAATCCCACCGATTTCATCTTCAGCAACTTTCGCCTTCCTTATTCTATCAAGAAGTGTGGTCTTACCGTGGTCGACGTGCCCCATTACGGTCACAACCGGTGGCCTCTGAACAAGCCTGGAACTCTCCTTGTAAGCATCGGAGTACGCGCTTACCATAGCATCAAAGGGATTGATCTCCTCTTCATGTATCAGTTCCACTTCCCATTCGTAATTCTTTGCAATGTTCATCGCATCTTCAAGAGAAAGTATCTGACCGGGACGAAGTATTATTCCGTTCATAAACTGATCCTTGATCACCTTAGATATAGGAACGTTCATCTTCTTCGCGAGTACATCGAGCTTGAACTCATTGCTCTTCAGCTTGATTGTCCTTGCTTTATGTTCAACCGGTATCTTCTTCTCGGCTGGCGGCTCCTCTATGGAGACCAGTTTCTTTTCAAGTTTTTTTGCCTCTTTTTCTTGAATCTTGTTTTTCGCCTTTTCGGCCTTTCTAAGAGTTTCTTTCTTTTCTTCCTCATAGAGACCGACGATAATATTCACGGTCTCTTCGTCAAGAACTGACATATGGTTCTTGACGGTAACACCGAGCTCCTCAAGTTCATCCAGCAGCTCTCTTGCTGTTATATTAAGTCTCTTAGCAAGTTCGTACACTCTGGCTTTTGGCATAGCTCAGTCACCTCCCGCCTGTGTGATTATCTTTGAGATTTCGTCTGCAAGGCCGTCATCGGCAACTGCCACTGCAGATATGTTGTCCTTGCCGATGGCCTTTCCCAGAGCGACGCGGTCGTGTTCTTTGAGGAGGATACAGCTTGCCCCATGGCTCTTGCACCTCTTGACCCAGTCTTCCTTTATCGAATCGCTGGTATCGCTAGCCAGAATCAGAGATTTCCTCTTGAATGGCTGCCTCAAGTAACTTCTCAGTTGTTCTTTACCAAACACAACCTTGTTTGCCCTTCTACCTATTCCTAGGAGAGATAAAACTCTCTTTTCATCCATCTTATGCCCTCGATCAACGATATTTGAGGACGACTATTCTGGTTCCCACATTCGCCTTTTCTTTCAGTTCCAGCTCTTCACTCTGTTCAAATGGCTCTCCTGCAAGGAAGTCTTCGACTCCACCAAGCTGGAAAGTGAGATCCTTTGTCTTGAAGTGCATCGGCACGACGAAGGAGGGAGCTAGATCTCTCGTAAGCTCTCGAGCTAAACCTGCATCAATCGTGTACACTCCGCCGACAGGAACAAGGAGAATATCGGGATTCTTCAATGTCTCCGTTAGGTCTAAGCCCAATCGGTGGCCAATATCACCGCAGTGAACAACTCTGAATCCATCGGGAGTTGTCACCTCGAAGACGATATTCTTGCCGCGTTTCTTTCCTTCAACATCATCATGAAATGTGGGATGACCCCTGATAATAAAACCGTGAACTTTCTCGTTTCCCGGTTGATTTACAAGTATATACCCCGACTCAAATCGATTGTGTGCATTGTGGTCGTGGTGCTGATGAGATTCCAGAATAATGTCCGGCTTTACCGCGGGCAAACCATAACCGACACCTTCATCGAAGGGGTCGATCAAAAGAGTCTTTTCATCGCACTCAAGCGAAAAACACGAATGTCCATGCCATCTCAAAACCATATTCATCACCCAGATATTTATTATATCATGCGTTCAGTCACATGTTTATCGAAAGCAAGCGCCGTTAGAGAACCAAAGCCTTGAGCTCAAAGCCATTGCTGCTCCTGAGAGATATGATCCCCTTTTTGAAGTCGATTGTCCCGTAAGAGCCACCGGTCTGGTCTTTAGGCAGAGAAAGGCTGCCGGGATTCATGAAGATGATCCCATTATCCCTTCTGAGGAGGGAAATGTGGGTATGACCGGAAATTACTATTCCACGTTCGAAAGGTACCCCGTGTTCCACGTGGCCATGCAAAATAAAGAATCCTAAATCGTTTATCAGCAAGGTAAGCGCGCTTGCCGCTCCTTCCAGCCCGACAAGTGCGAGGTCTATCTCGCTGTCGCAGTTACCTCTCACACCCACAATTCTGCCTCTGAACTTTGCTAGAAGAGCTGCAAGCCCTTTCGGATCGTATCCTTCAGGCAAAGGATTCCTTGGGCCGTGATATAGGAAATCACCACTATGTATGATCAAAGCATCGTGATCTACTTCATCAAGTATTCTCTTTAAAGACCATAAAGCACCGTGAGTATCGGATATCACTAATACTTTTTCAACCATCTGAAATATAACGCTGTGCCTCCTTTGCAGGAAATCTGTATCTCTTCATCTGCTGTTTCATTTGAAACGCCAAGAGGCTTTCCATAATCGAGAAATGCATTGGTTAATGGAAATTTGAAACCTTGAAGAGTGACTATTGTCTTCTGGCCGCCATATGGAAAGAGAGACCAGATCTCACCTCGATTTACAAAGAGGGTCATTTCTCTAGAGACCATACCGATTTCAACGTTCTCTTCTATAATAGTAGCTTTGAGAGTGTGTCTGAGACCATACATAGACGCTAAGGTCCCCATGAAATGATCTAGCCGGAGCCCCGTTGCACCAAAGATTTCTACATGAGAATAACCCCGCTCCTCAAGTGCTTGAAGTGCGATTTGAGTGTCTGTGTCATCCTTCTCTGGGGGATATATCAGCACGAGCGATCCTCTTCCCCTGCACCAATTAAGGGTCTCCTCGCTTACTGAATCCATATCGCCTACAAGAAGATCTGGATGTCTCCCCAGACTTCTAAGCATTTCTGCTCCTGAATCGGCTGCAGTAACAAATGGGGCCTCATTGAGTTTCCTGAAGTAGAATTCCATCGAAGATATGTATTGTCCACCTACAAACAGCATGGCCTCTGTCTTCATTTAGACTTTCCCAGTCCTAACTGATTTCTATATTTATTTACGGTTCTTCTGGCTATGTTGATATCTCTGTTGTTTAGCTCAATAACAAGCTGAGCATCTGAAATCTCTGGGTCGCCTCTGACGATTTCGGCAATTGCCTCGAGAGCCTGTTCCTTCTCCTGCAAATTTCCAAAAAAGTACCTGATCGGAAAAGTCCCTACAGGAGTCTGAACAAACTTATCCTTAACCGCTCTACTTACAGTTGAAACGACAACTCCTATCTTGTCTGCAATTGAGTTCATCTTCAACGGCCTTATCTTTTCGCTGGTCTTAAGTAGAAATGACGCATTCCTCATTACTATTTCGTTGCCAATTGTTATGAGCGTTGCCTTTCTCCTCTCGAGCGCGTTTATGTAGAACTTTGCTTCCTCGAGTTTATCTTCAAGATATTTCTTCGCTGTGTTCTCACCGTGTTGCATGATCTCTTCATACGACTCGTCAACATTGAGCACAAGTGAATAGTCCCTTACCGTAACAATGAACTTCTCATCGACAAACTCTATGTAGAGATCGGGCTCTACGTACCTGACAAAGGCACCGTCACTGTATCCCGAAGAAGGGAAGAGACCCGGTCCCAATAAGGTCTCTAGCTCTTCCCTGCTAGATGCAAAGATGCCGTCGAAACCCCCGTCTCTCATTGTCGATATAACACTGGATAGTCCATCAACGGAACACCGATTTTCCCGAGCAATCTTTTCCAGATCCTCCGTAAGCATTCCTAGATCGTCCATGTAATCCAAGAGTATTTCGAAAAGACAGAAAAGATCATCGTCAAGAATATAGAAAGCGAAATCTCTGAGTATTTCTCTGAACGTTGGTTGCTGTGCCTCAATCCTGTCGAAGTCCCATCCATCCCTGTCAGTACTTTCAGATTTCATGTAGATCGAGTTGCTTTCGGGAAGTGAGTAGAGATCTCCATCTTCTGTGTTCTCCTCGTCTTCTGGAGGTCTTTCTAGATCGCTTTTCCCTTCTATTAGCTCATAATCCTCTCTCTTCATTTCAAGAAGCGGGTTGGCTTGAACTATCTCCTCAAGCTCCGCCGTAATTTCCATTGAATTCAGTTGAAGGAGCTTCAAAGCCTGTTGAGCTTTGATAGAAAGTCCGAGTTTTTGTTCGAGACGTTGCGAGACATTATGATTGAGTTCCATTAATTCTTCCCCTTTACGTCTGTTTCAGTTCCTCAAAAACCAGCGTGTAAAACTCGGCTATTTTAGAAGCCGAGTTGCAGGGCTCTGAAACAACCGATAGCTCTGCTGCTCTGCCCATGAAATACATAGCAAGTATCGCCGATCTGGTCAGTTCACCTGTCTGTGAAGCAAAACCGGCAATGGTTCCGGAAAGAAGATCACCGCTCCCTGCCTTTGCGAGGCCACTATTACCGGTCGTGTTTATAGTTATCTTTCCTTTGGCATCACATAAAACAGACGAAGCTCCCTTCAAAATGGCAGTTGTACTGTTACTGACGCAAAACTGAACAAAGGATTTGAGATCCGTCTTACCTTCGTTCATCCGCGAAAATTCGCCTATATGCGGAGTTATTATGATTCTTTCAGATCTGGCAAGGACGGAAAGATCCTTTGAGAGAGCGTAAAGTCCGTCTGCGTCTACGACGAAATTCTTACCCGGGAAACTCTTGAGCAATTTCAGAACAAACTCAATACTCTCTTCTTCTCTTCCAGCACCCGGGCCAATAACAACCGAATCAATTCTTTCCATGATTTTCGAAAGCACCTCAATATCCCCTGGGATTAGGAAGTCCTTACGACTTTCATAAGCGATAGCCTCGGGAAGGTTATTTCTTATCACGGTTGCAGATCCTTGAGGAGTGTATGAGTATACCATTCCGCAGCCAGATCTGAACGCCCCTAGAGCGGAGAGATACGGAGCACCTGTATAAATGCCGCTTCCCCCTACAACTAGCACGGAGCCGAACGTACCTTTGTAACTGTTAAGTACTCTTTCCGGTATGAGTTTCGAAACCATCTCATCATCGATGACTTCTGAATCAGCAAGAGAATTCATCACACTTTTCGGGAAGCCTACACTCCCTACAACAACATCTCCGCAGAACTCGCGCCCCGGATAGAGGAAATGGCCTGTCTTAGCCAGTCCAAAGGTAACCGTTTTGTGAGCCCTAAAGCAGGATTTCGAAGTGCTGCCATCGAATCCGGAGACTCCGGAGGGAATGTCTACGGCCAGCCTGATTACGTCCAGTCGATTAACAAAATCAAATATCTCCGTGACTTCTGATTCTAGCTCTCCGTGAAACCCTGTCCCAAAGACCGCGTCGATTACTATGTCAGCTTTTGAAAGGACTTCCTTGACGTCGAGCTTCTCTTCGATTCTCACGGTCTGGCCGCCAAGCGAACCGTACAAGGTTGCATTCGCTATGCAGTCGACTGTCGAGGGAACATAGCATTGAACGACTTCTACATGAATTCCAGCGCATAGAAGAAGCCTTGCAACTGTGTATCCGTCTCCTCCGTTATTGCCTCCGCCGCATAGGACGATTGCATTACTCATGCTAAATCTTCTAATCTCTTCGAAAACGCTGCGAGCTGCTTCTTCCATTAGAATCAACGAGGGCACTCCGCGCTCTATTATTGTTTTATCTATTTCCCTCATCTGGTCGGGAAACGCTACTCTCAAATCATCACCCCTCAATCAGATCTTATCACTTTTCTCTTTCTCCTGACATGTTATAATCTCGCGAAGAGGTGAATAAGATGAAGCTTTCCTTAGTTCTCGTCATCGCTTTTTCTTTGCTTGTCGGAGTATCGTTGCTCGCTTCGGAAAGCGTGTATGATGATCTGACCCTGTTTATCCAGCAAGTCGTCGAAGCGGGTGATATAGACGCATTGGTTGGGATTCACTTTCACTTGGCCAATATTGAGAGTGCCGATTCAGGATATAGAGACCTTGATTTGAAGGCAAGAATTATCATGGTCGGCGGTGAGGATGTTTATGTTGAGTTTTTCGAGCCGGAAGAACTGAGTAAGATAGCTCTTGTTTATCTTACCAGGGAGGAAGTGATCTTCAGCGTTGTGGACGGCGACCCCTGGAAACAGTACAGATCAACTTATCAGACTGATTTCATTGCGAAGTTAATTGATGATTTCTTCAGCGGTCTCCTTGACTCGACTAACTTCACCTGGACAGTAAGTACCAATGAGGAGAGAAGGGTTTATATGATCGATCCTTCCGAACAAAGGCTGAAAGTCCTCGGCCTTCTCAGTGGCGGGGGTTATCTTCCAAATCTTATGCATATCCACGTCTCTTTCCTGAGGAAAGAAGGCTACTTTCCAAAAATAGAGTACGTCAAGATAACCGACAGGGTAGGCGACGAGTATCTTCTAATCGAGATAGAAGAATTCGAGACTGTAGTCGATAGATCGATCTTCACTGAGCTCAGAAGTAAGTACTACGAAACCTTTCAGAAGTAATCGCTCTTTATATGTATCAGTATTCTCGGAATGTCGATATCTAGATCTCTGTCGTGAGGTCTAGTTGTCACAGTGAAATCTCTGAGCTTTATATGAACGCTTTTTCTTACCCTTACTTCACCTCTGATCAACAGATAACAACCTCTATATATCTCGGCAAAGACTCTTTTTGAATCCCTTTCGCCAAAACGGATATCGAAGATCTCTTCTGTTTCCGTCGAACTTCTGTAACCGAAGATCATCACTTTAAAGAATCCGCCCCGGACAGTCGATTCCGGATCTGTTATTGTCTCTCCATATAGTGTTATTTCATTAAATGAAAGGGACAGATTGACTCACCTCAGCTAACCGCCTGGAATTTTGATGGCCCGCATGTGTTATCATCTTTTTGTCAGATAACGGAGGTAGCCATGAGCGAAAAACCACGAATAGCTTTAATAGCTCACGATAAGAAAAAGATAGATCTAATAATGTTCGTAAGGGAGCACGTAGATGTCTTCAAAAAGTGCGCCCTTTTTGCGACCAGCACGACCGGTAACATCCTCAGGGAGAAAGTGAAACTGGAGCTCACTTCCTTCAAATCAGGCCCCTTGGGGGGAGATCTTCAGATAGGTTCCCTGATTGCCAACGATGAAATCGATTTCGTAATCTTTTTGAGAGACCCGCTAACGGCTCAACCTCATGAACCGGATGTGAGCGCACTTCTAAGAGTGTGCGATGTTCACAATAAGCCGCTAGCAACTAACCTCGCGACGGCAGAAGCCCTGGTAATGGAGATCAGAAGGTTTCTCAAGCTTTCTGATGTCGGGAAGGAATAGTATATTTCCCGGGAATATAGCGTATTCCCCGAACTTCTTCTCTATTTCCAGAACAGTTTCCAGAAGTTCTTTTTCTTTTTCAAAGAGAGAGAGCTGCCTTTGATTTTTCTTTTCGCTTAGAGCCCAGCACGATATTCCTATTGCCCTCACAGATGTACCGTTCCAGATAGATCTGATAAGCCAGGGAGTAATCTCCGTAATATCCTTTATCGATGAAATTGTGAAACTCAACTTCTTTGAAAGAGCCTTGGAACTTCTATCTGCATATCTCAAGAATAGACTGATACCGGAACCTTCCATCTTGTATCTTCCCATCCTGTAGATTACCCTTGCCCCCAGGAAATTAGTTACTCTAACTATGAGATCGAAATCGCTTATGTCTCCCGAAAGTGTCATTGAATGACCCACAGATTTTGGCCTTTCTTCTTTGAAAAACTCCTTTCTGGAAAACCTGTTGTTTTTAAGGCTCTGAAGAAAACCCATGAAGGCGTTTCCAAACATTGTGTAAAGATCCATCGGAGAGTCATCCAACCCTTTCAAAAGCTCCCCTGTCGTTCTGTACCCCATAGATTCCAGTTTTATTAGTGTGTGCCTCCCGATTCCCGGAACGTCTTTCACGGGTATCTCGTTCAAAAACTCTCTTTCCATACCATCTCTGACAACTACAAACCCATTTGGCTTTGAATAATCACTTGCGATTTTAGATATTATCGGATTTACAGATATTCCAACGGAGGCGGTTATTCCAAATCTCTCTTTCAAATCTCTTTTGAAGGAAATAAATCTATTTATGGATTCCTCCAGCCTGGTGTGAAAGCTCAAGTCCAGATAAGCCTCGTCCACACTTGCAACCATTACCCTGGGCGATACCGACGTCAGCATTTTCATGATTTCTTTCGAGACATAACCGTATTTCTTTGACTGTACTCCAACAGCTATAAGATCTGGACAGAGCTTAACAGCCTCGAAGAAGGCCATTCCCGATTTAACCCCGAGTTTCTTAGCCTCGTAACTCGCTGAAGTCACTACCGAATGCCTCTTTCCGATTCCCGTTACAGCTATCGGTTTGCCCTTTAAAGTCGGATTTGCCGCCTGCTCTATACTTGCGAAAAACGCATCCATGTCTATATGGGATACATAAGGAATTCCTTTCAAAACAATCAACCCCCAAGAACAGAGCTGTACCACTTCTTAGAATCTTCTTTGAATTCAAGATTGTAAGCTCCAAGTGTAGTCATTACGGAAAAATGGTAGACTTTCTGGGTTCCCACAGCCTCCACCCAAAAAGAGGTGACGGCATTTACGATTATTTTTATACCATCATAACTGAATCTTACCGGAACAAAGTAATCTTCATGAAAGTATACAAGCACCTTTGTAAGCCTATTATAGGTCCCCATAAATATCACCACTTAAATATTAGGTATAAATAATTATAACAGATGAATTCACAAAAAGGCAAGTATTGTTAGAATTATTTCTCTTGAAGTTCTATAGGGGCGTTGCAACAAGGAGATAAGCCGCTCTTCCTTCTGCGGTTGAAGGAAATTGCGACTGTTCTCTTACATACGGAGCATACCCATATGTGTACCGGAAGTCCTTCGTATTCGGCCACAATATCGAATCCCAACTCTCGAGAGAGCTTGCGGAACTCGGGGGAATTATGAGAGAAGTCCCTGTCGTTCATCATCAAATAAAAGTGGGAGAGCTCATGAAGCAAAGTTTTCTTCAGAAGCTCCTCGTTGTCGGATATAGAAGAAGAGATTTCGATCCTCAGCGGGGTCAGCATCTCACGGCTCTTAGAGTAAACAAGCCTGCCAAGTACCCTCTTAAGTCTGGAGTTGAAAGAGAAGGGTATGTCAGGAAAAACCCCGAAGGCCCTAAGGGAAAGCTCTCTAGCCTTTGTAGCAAGGTTTCTGTCTGCTGAATCCATCCTATCTCCCTTCTGTTGAAGAAGAACGGCTTGCACAAAAGCAACTAAGAAAAGTAGTTGCTCATGCAAAAACATTAGGAGCGGTAATCACCGCTCCTATGACAATACTATCATTACTTCACCTGCGTCTATGTTATCTCCCTTTCTAACCCTAATCTCTTTCACAGTACCTGTATCTTCCGAAAGAACACTGTTCTCCATCTTCATGGCTTCCAGCATCACAACTTTCTGACCGGGGGAGACCGAATCCCCAACAGATACGAGCACGTCGAGTATTGTTCCTGACATCGGAGAAAGTATATTGATCCCTTCTCCCGATCCACTGGATTGCTGGACGGGTTCAACCGGTCTTTCAACTTCCCTAACTGTCTCTGTAGGTCTAGGTCTTTCCACCGCCTCTACCTTTTGAGTAGTCTCCTGTTTCTGAGCTGCGCTCACCGGATTAGAACCGGCCGCCGAAGAAAGCTCCTCAATCTCGACGTCGTATTCCTTGCCGTTAACTCGCACTATGAATCTTCTCAATTTCTGCTCCTCCTCACTTTCCAGTAGACGGTTGGTTCTCTACGTTTCCATTGCGAAGCTCTGGCCGAAGGAATCGGAGAGACACTTCTTATTCTGAAATCGCTGTGACCAATTACGGCGTTGACTGAGGCGGCTATAGCCGCCATAACATTTCCTTCATCGCCCACCACACTTCTCGGTGATTCCAATACAGAGTCCGGGGTGGTCTTTTCACTGACGGCTTTAACTCCATGCCCCTGTTCCCTGGATAGAAGTCTTCCAAGAACATTGAAAATAACGTATAGTATTGCGAGGACAAGAAAAACAATTGTGACTCCTATGATAGTTATCTGAACATAATCCGGCATCAAACGCACCTCAAAGCGGAATATTCCCGTGCTTCTTCGATGGTCTGCCTTCGACCTTCGTGTCCAGTATCTCCAGGGCCCTGATAATCTCCCTTCGACTGTAAGCCGGATCTATTACCGATTCTATATAGCCTCTCCCGGCGGCGACAAAGGGATTGGCAAAAACATCTTTGTATTCCGCTATCTTTTCCTGTCTAGTCTTCTCGGGCTGGTCGGAAGCATCTATCTCTCTCTTGAATATAATATTTGCTGCTCCTTCAGGACCCATCACGGCTATTTCCGCCCCAGGCCAAGCATAAACGATGTCCGCTCCGAGATGCTGACTGCCCATAGCAATATATGCCCCTCCGTAGGCCTTTCTCAGAATCAGCGTAATCTTCTGGACGGAGGCTTCGCTGTAAGAATAGAGAAGCTTGGCTCCGTGACGGATTATTCCCCCATGCTCCTGCGAAATTCCGGGCAGGAAACCAGGCGTGTCAACGAATGTGATAATTGGCAGATTGAAAGCGTCGAGAAACCTTATGAATCTTGCAGCTTTGTCGGAAGCATTTATATCTAGAGAACCTGCAAATACTGAGGGCTGATTTGCCACAATTCCCACGGATCTACCGCCGACCCTTGCAAAACCTATAACCATGTTCTTGGCGTAATGTTCGTGTACTTCCAGGAACTTACCATCATCCACGACAAGAGAGATAACTTTCTTCATATCGTATGACTGCTTAGGATTATCCGGGACTATTTCTCGAAGTTCCACAACGGGATCATTAACAGTCGATTCTGTCTTCGAGGGCTCTTCCGCGTTATTCTGTGGAAGGTATTCAAGCAGCTCTCTTACCAAGAGCATTGCTCCCTTATCGTCGTGTACTAAGAAATGAGCATTCCCACTCTTGGTATTATGGACGAGCGCTCCTCCGAGTTCTTCCATGGAGGTTTCTTCGCCGGTAACGGCCTTTATCACCTGTGGCCCTGTGATGAACATCTGAGAGTGTTTGTCAGTCATTACAATGAAGTCGGTGATTGCCGGCGAATAAACTGCTCCCCCAGCACATGGGCCGCAGATTACCGTTATTTGAGGAATGACTCCCGAGGAAAGAGTGTTTCTGTGGAAGATTCCACCATAGCCAAATAGTGAATCAACGCCTTCCTGAATCCTCGCTCCACCGGAGTCGTTTATCCCGACGATTGGTATGCCGAGCTTCATGGCCATGTCCTGTACCTTCATAATCTTTTTTGCGTGCATTTCTCCAAGAGAGCCACCCTGTACAGTGAAATCTTGAGAGAAGACGGC
>JAFGAP010000235.1 GCA_016933635.1 Kosmotogaceae bacterium | reverse complement strand
CTTTCTTTTGTATGTGCTTACTGGCATCTGCTTCCCTCCTTGAGGGGTAGCTCCCTTCTATTGATTCTCATAATTTATCCACATCCAGCTCGACATTGTTTTGATCGAAAACCTTCACGTCGAGCGAAAGTCCCTGCAACTCTTTAATAAGGACCTTGAAACTCTCGGGAATCCCGGGTTCCGGGATGTTTATCCCTTTAAGTATAGCTTTGTAGACATCGTTTCTTCCCTTGATGTCGTCTGACTTAATGGTCAGCATTTCGTTCAGAGTATGAGCTGCTCCATAGGCCTCGAGCGCCCAGACTTCCATCTCTCCGAACCTCTGCCCTCCGAAGTGAGCTTTCCCACCAAGAGGTTGCTGGTGAATGAGCGAGTATGGGCCGGTAGATCTGGCATGGATCTTATCCTTTGCTATGTGAACAAGTTTAAGCATGTACATGACTCCCACAACAATTGGGTAATCAAAAGGATTGCCGCTTCGCCCATCTCTCAGAGTGACTTTGCCGGTCTTAAGATCCTCACTGTCACCATCCTCTAGGCCAAACCTCTTTCTCGCTTCGTAGAGTTCGGTCATGATTTCCTCTTCAGTAGCTCCATCAAATATCGGAGTTGCGAAATAACGGTTAGTGAGCTTTCCTAGCCATCCCAAGTGGGTTTCTAGAACCTGACCAACGTTCATTCTTGATGGAACTCCCAGAGGTGAAAGGACAAGCTGAATCGGCGTCCCGTCTGGAAGGAATGGCATGTCCTCTTTCGGGATAATATTCGAAACGACACCCTTATTGCCATGTCTTCCGGCAAGTTTGTCTCCCACATCGAGTGGCTTCCTGATGCCAACAAAGACTTTCACAAGCTTGTTGATGCCGGAACCCAGTTCAGATACCTCTTCCTTTTCGAATACCTTTACGTCTATTACTCTTCCTTCGACGCCATGAGGAAGTTTAAGAGATGAATCCTTGACATCTCTTCCCCTGTCACCGAAGACCGATCTGATTATCTTCTCTTCGGGAGTCGTTTCAGACTCGCCTTTAGGCGTGACTTTTCCGACTAGAATGTCTTGAGAAGTCACATAAGCTCCAACCCTAACTATACCGCTCTCGTCAAGGTTTTTCAGCGATTCCTTCGAGACATTTGGGATATCTGCAGTAATCTCTTCGGGACCAAGCTGAGTGTCTCTGGCAATTGTCTCGTACATCTCAACATGTATAGTTGTAAAGGTATCGTCTTCCAAAAGTTCCTGATTGACAAGAATAGCATCTTCGAAATTGTATCCTTCCCATGGCATGAAAGCTACAAGCACATTCTTTCCGAGAGCAAGTTCTCCCATTTCAGTTGATGGGCCATCGGCAATCGGAGTGCCTGTCTGGACGATCTCGCCAACGGAGACTATAGGCCTCTGGTTTACTGCCGTGTCTTGATTTGTTCTGACGAACTTGTACAACGTATATACGTCTTCTATAGCCTTTCCTCTCTCGTTGAGTTCTGGCTTGCCCTTTTCATCTATTCTCTGGACGATTATTCTTCTGCCGTCTACGCTGACTACCTTTCCTTTATGCTTAGAAAGAACCACGTAACCAGAATCTCTCGCTGCAACTCCTTCAACACCGGTACCTACGATAGGCGCCTCCGACTTGACCACAGGTACGGCCTGCCTCTGCATGTTAGACCCCATTAGGGCTCTGTTCGCGTCGTCATTTTCAAGAAAGGGTATCAAGGAGGTCGAAATAGAGACAATCTGTTTGGGTGAAACCGACATAAAATCGACTTCCTCCCTGTTAACATATCTCACTTCACCGGCATATCGAATCTCAACGTTCTCATCAACGATATGACCCTTATCATCCATATCGACAGTGGAATGAGCGATATTGTAGCGCTCTTCTTCATCTGCTGCCAAATAAACAATATCGTCAGTAACTGTCCCCTTTATAACCTTTCTATACGGAGTTAAAAGGAAGCCATATTTATCTATCTTTGCAAAGGTCGCCATTGAAGTCATCAGCCCGATATTGGCACCTTCGGGGGTTTCTATTGGACACATTCTCCCGTAGTGCGAGTGATGTACGTCGCGAACCTCGAATCTTGCGTGTTCTCTCTTAAGTCCACCAGGTCCAATAGCGGATAGTCTCCTCTTGTTAGTCAGTTCGGCAAGAGGATTAACCTGGTCCATGAACTGAGAAAGCTGACTTGTCGCAAAGAATTGATGAAGCGTAGTCATTAAGGTTCTTACGTTAACAAGGCTCTGAACAGAAATCTTGTCAAACGATGTGTATATTGTAAGCTTCTCTTCCAGAAGCTTATGTATTTTTATGAAAGCCTTCTCAAACTCAGTTTCCATGAGCTCGCCTACTGTCCTCACACGCTTATTTCCAAGATGGTCCTTGGTGTCAAGCAACTCAGGCCTGCTTTCGATTTCCGTCAGATGTCTTGCAGCAAGGACGACATCAAGTACAGTGAGAATAGAAGATTCTTCTGAGTAATCTATATCCTTCGTGACTTTCTTTCCTTCAACTTCCTTCAGATAGTCCTGGTAGACCTTCTTCAGCCTGCTGTTAACCTTATACCTTCCTACATCGGAAAAGTCGAAGCGATCAGGGCTGAAATACAAATTAGCAATGTAGCTTTTTGCGGCATTTATTCTTGGTATTTCGCCAGGTCTAAGCTTTCTGAAGAGCTCTATATATGCGTCGTCCTCAGTCATACCTTCGCCGTATGTCTTCTGCAAAGCAATGAATGTTTTCATTGCAATAGGCAACGGCATTTTTATGGTCTTCACATCTGATTCAATTGCTCTAGCAATAATCTCTTCGTTCAGCAGTGTTCCTTTTTCTGCAATCAGATCACCGCCTGGTGTCTTTATGTCTTCTAGGATAATACTTCCAACGTTTGCGAGCAACTCGTCTTCGTCAGACCCGTCGTATTCGTTTTCGAAAAGCCTTAGAAGGTCGAGGTCGTTCTCATAACCCAATGCTTTCAAAAAGACGAAGAAATTTAGCTTTCTTCTTCTGTCTATCCTCGCCTGCATTATCTGCTTGTTAGGATTCAAAAGGATTTCGAACCAAGCTCCCTTAACGGGAAGGAAGTGAGCTACATAGATTGGCAAAGAACCAGACACTGCCTTTGTAGGCTCATCCACGAAATACACACCTGGAGACCTTACGAGCTGATTAACAATCACCCTTTCAGCACCGTTGATTATGAAAGAGGCGTTATCAGTCATATACGGCAAGTACCCAAAAAAGGCCTCTTCCTCTTTGATCTCTCCGGTATAGAGGTCGGTGATTCTTACCGTTACATAAAGTGGAACCGAATAAGTAAGACCCTTGTCTTTGCACTCCTGAATAGAATGCTTAGCCTCACCGATTCTGGTTGCTACAAAATCCAGAGAGAAGCCTTTCTCGCCCTTCTTAAGGTCCGAACGCTGGATCTGCGACTTGATGGGGGAATACTTCTTCAGAACACTCAGAAGACCTTCATTGATAAACCACTCGAAGGAACGAGTCTGGATCTCAATGAGATTCGGGATTTCAAGAGGTTCATACACTCTTCCAAAGACCCACCGCTCACGTTTGCCAAAATTGGCCTTTCTCATTAGATCACCTCTCGTATGTTTGAGCACACCAAACCCACATCAGAGCTCTCCCTGATGTGGGTATATTTATTATACAGACAATATGTAACCAGACAATTGCTCAATTACTTCAGTTCGACTTCGGCGCCAGCCTCTTCGAGCTGCTTCTTTAGTTCTTCTGCCTCCGCTTTCGGAAGGTTTTCCTTTACGACACCCTCCGGTGTTCCAGCCTTCTCTACAAGATCCTTGGCTTCCTTGAGTCCGAGTCCAGTTATTGTTCTTACTACCTTGATAACATCGATCTTCTTTGCTCCGAAAGACTTCAAAACAACCTTGAATTCCGACTGCTCCTCTTCTTCCTCTGCTGCCGCACCGCCATTTGCAGGAGCTGCTGCAACTGCAACTGGAGCCGCCGCACTTACTCCAAATTCCTCTTCGAGGGCCTTAACCAGATCTGAAAGCTCTGCCACCGTCATTTCTTTTATTGCGCCTATAAGTTCTTCCTTTGTCATCTTACCACACCTCCGCGTGAATCATTCTTCTTTTTTATCCTTAATTGCATTTAGAGCGTACAGGAACTTCGTTAGGATTCCATTTAGAGTATAGACAAAACCGGTAATCGGGGCAGCAAATCCTCCCACGACCATTGCAATTAACTGCTCTCTAGACGGCAGTTTTGCGAGATCTGAAGCCTGCGCACCTGTGAAGTACTTTCCTTCAAGATATCCAGCCTTGATCAACGGAAGAGTCCTGTTATTCTTGTTGAAATCGGTAATAATCTTTAGAGCCGCAATAGGATCTACGTCTTCAACAGTTAGCACTGCCGTTGTACCGCTTATAGAATCCTTCCATTCGCCTTCTTCGAATCCGGCCTTCTTAAGAGCAAGCCTTACCAGCGTGTTCTTTTTTATTGTGAACTGAGCTCTATCTTCGTAGTTTTCATAAAGCTTGTCTCTAAAAGTAGTAATGTTTTCTACCTTCATGCCTTTATAGTCCGCGAACAGAATCAACGACGAATCATTGTAGGCTTTTGTTAGACTCTCGACGATTTCTTCTTTTCTCTCTCTTGTTAGCACTTTCGCACCTCCTTTCAGAAAAGCGGCCCCGAAACGAGGCCGCAGAAGGCTATATCTTCTACACGCCTCGGTAGGCGGCTTACGCTCTTAATTACCTACTGTCTCTGGCAATGAATATATATCTGAGTTTTGACTAGTTATTTCTCAGTTTCTCTTGCGAAATCTACTTTTATGCCCGCACCCATAGTTGTGGTCATGAATACTCTCTGCACAAATCTCCCCTTGGAACCAGCCGGTTTCATCTTAGTGATCTGATTGAGTGCAGAGACGAAGTTCTCGCGCAGTTTCTCCTTGTCAAAAGACTTCTTCCCTACCGGAAGATGGAGATTTCCAGTCTTGTCGTTCTTAACTTCTATTCTTCCCGCCTTAAAACCTTTAACGGCATCTTCAATGTCTGTTGTTACGGTTCCAGCCTTGGGAGAAGGCATTAGTCCACGTGGCCCCAAAATCTTTCCGAGTCTTCCAATATCTCTCATCATGTCGGGAGTTGCTATTGCAACATCAAAATCCGTCCAGCCACCTTGAATCTGCTGAACAAGATCATCTGATCCTACAAAATCCGCACCACACTGTTTTGCAGTCTCAGCCTGCTCTCCTCTGGCGAAGACCAAAACCCTGACGTCTTTTCCAGTACCATTTGGCAATGCAATCGTTCCCCTAACCTGCTGATCGGATTTTGCGGGGTCGATACCCAACTTCAAATGCATCTCGACTGTCTCGTCGAATTTCGTTGACGGAAAGTTCTTCAGTAAATCTATCGACTCGTCCACTGAATAAACTACATTTCTATCTACGGACTTTCTAGCCTGAATGTACCTCTTAGATCTAACCGGCATTCAGATCCCCCCTCAACCTACTATTTCGATGCCCATATTACGGGCTGTACCGGCAATTATCTTTGCAGCGGCTTCGACTGTTCTAGCATTGAGATCGGGCATCTTAGTCTTAGCAATTTCCTCAAGCTGAGCACGGGTGACCTTACCGACTTTGTCTCGATTGGGAACTCCCGAACCTTTCTGTATACCCGCAGCCCTGAGCAGCAAAAAACTTGCCGGCGGGGTCTTGAGGATGAAACTGAAGGATCTGTCTGCATAGACAGAAATGATTACTGGAAGAACCATACCGGCCTTGTCGGCTGTTTCCGCATTGAACTGCTTACAGAAACCCATAATATTTACTCCATGTTGACCGAGAGCCGGTCCAACAGGAGGTGCCGGTGTAGCTTTTCCCGCTTCAAGCTGGAGCTTGATTTGGGCTATCACTTTCTTAGACATATTTGCTTACCTCCTTGTGGTTAACGGGCTTAGCCCTCCCACTCTTTCTCAGAATCAAACAATCTTTTCTACCTCAGATAAACTGAGAATAACTGGTGTTTCTCTTCCAAATATGCTTACAACAACTTTAAGTTCCTGCCTGTCTGGATCTAGATCCGTTACCTTTCCAACAAAATCCTCAAACGGGCCAGTGTTTATTCTCACAACTTCGCCCACATCAAATTCGACTTCAATCTTTACCGGCGCGCCCGAGTGCTCTTCATACTCTTCAATGCCTACCAATCTAAGAAGAGCCTTGATTTCCTTTTCCTTAAGTTGAACGGGCTGACCGCCAACTGAGACGAAGTTGACTACATTTGGAGTATTCTTGACGAGATTCCATGTTTCCTCGTTCATTATCATCTCAATGAAGACATATCCGGGATAAAGCCTCGTCCTGATTATTTTGAAAATCTTGATCTCTTTGCGTCCTGGAAGGTCGGAGATTTCTACTCTACCTTCTGTTTTAGAGAATATTTTCCTGGTCTCGCCAAACATCTGACCACGCTTCACATGGTTTCCTTTCTTTGCGACTTTGGCGTCATAGCTATCCGGATGAACAAGATAGACGTCTTCTTCTCCGTTCTCTTTGCCGACAACTATCCGTTTCATTTTCTGTGTATAGACGATCTTTCCGTCAAGTTCACAGAAATATTCGCCCTGCTTTGCCAGGGGCATACCTTGCCTTATTCTCGCGCCTGTTTTGATCCCGGTTTCTATCTTTGCGCTCTCAGGAATGTAGTAAGTCTTTGTGTAGCGCCTGTCTGCAGTTTCAATGAATATTACGCGATAATTCTTGACTTCAGCGACAGTACCATCATTCTTGACCTTTATCTCGACCTCTTCGGCGACGGGGTCCCCCTTGGCAACATCTTCATTGTCCTTAATTAGAAGCTTTGCGTTGGCGGGAACTATGTACTTTTCTGCCGCAACATTCGTCCTGTCAAGCTTCGTCTCCTCCGGAACTAGAATCTTGCCAAACATGTGCGAAAAACCGAAAGACTCTATCTTAATTTGAATTGCCTCTCTGATAGAGTTTTCAAGGCCTGAGTATGTTTGAATTATGAACCATTTCTTTCGCACAGTTAATCACCAACATCGAACAGCATTAAACGGCGCCTGTCAAGAAATTCAAAAGTGATCCGATCGCATTAGTAAAGAGAACGTCAAGAAGTGCTAAAAACGCACCTGCTGCAATCAGAATGACGAGCACGGCACCGGTAGAAGAGATCATCTGCTCCCTGTTAGGCCATGTCACCTTCTTAACTTCGTTCTTCACTTCGGAAAGGAACTTCCAAAACTTTGCTTTGGCCATGGGATTCCTCCTGACTCAGTTGAG
>JAFGAP010000031.1 GCA_016933635.1 Kosmotogaceae bacterium | reverse complement strand
CGCTACCCCCGACCACGGTCTTTTGTTTTCATCTCATCAAAGTCCGGATTGACGAAAGAGCTTATTTGTGCTTTCTCGATGGTATCCGTATTTCAAATATGCTTCCTCCGCCGGGGCGGTTCTCGACAGTTATTTCGCCCCCTAGCGAGCCGATCATCTCTTTCGCTATGGATAGGCCCATACCGCTTCCCGAGCTGTTGTGAGATTCGTCTATCTTGTAGAATCTGTAAAATATTCTTTCCTTCTCCGAGTCAGCTATCCCGGGGCCGGAATCGCCTATCTGAATGAGGAGTGAACTCTCTCTTTCAAATGCCCTAACGGTGACATCGCTCTTCTCTTCGGTGAATTTGATCGCATTTTCGAGCACGGCCGCAACCGCGACTTTAAGTTTGTCTAGATAAGTCCTGACGACAAGCTCTTCATCGCTCTGAACGATTATTCTGACCTCTTTCGATTCGGCTAAGGTTCTATGATACTCTTTCATCTCTTCGAGAAACTCACGAACTCTCACATCCTGAGAATATATTACCGTCGAGCTATCATTGTGTGCCTTTGCCTGTAGCAGGAGTTGATTGACGACATTCTGCATACTCCTGGTAGCACCGTCAATCGCATCTATCTTGTCTCTCGACTCACTTTCCAGTGGTCTGCTCTTGAGTAGATCTACACTCAGCCTCATAACCGTAAGGGGCGTCTTTAACTCGTGAGAGGCGTCGGCGGTGAAGCGCTGAAGTCTATCATAGCTTTCTCTCAGAGGTGTCAGAACATAACCGGCTAAGGCCAGACCGACTATCCAGGAGATGGCCGCGACGAGTACTATCAGTAGAATCAGGGAAAAGAGAAGACTGGTAGATTTTTCGCTCAGTCCTTCGGTTGATCTTCCCACCCTTAGGAAGAAAACCGGCTGTCCCGCGATATTTCTAATAGCCCTTGTAAGAATATTGTATTCGAGTTCCGAGTCGTTGTAATCAACGACCTTTGCCTTCGAAGCCCCCTCAACTAACGGCAGATTGCTCTTTATTGTCCCTCCGAGCTGAAGTACACTCTCTCCGTCAGGAGTGACGAACTCCAGGATCTCGTTCTCCGCGGTGAAGAGGTCAAGATTTCCGGAATAGTTGCTGAGCATTCTCTCAAGGGCTATCAAAGGTGTCCTTCCGATTCTGGTCTCGATCCTGTCTGCAACTCTGTTCAAGGCAGTTATTTCAGCCCCTCTTTCAAGCCTGAGGGTGAGGACGAAAATGAAGAGACTCAGCAGAGAAACAAGAGAGATGACTATCAGGGTGAAGAATAGCGTCCATCTTCTCTTTGCCTTTCTGAATGAGAGCCCCTCACCTGTCACTGATTTCATAACCCATTCCCCTGACCGTCTTTATTAGCTTCTTTCTTCGTCCTCCGTCGATCTTCTTGCGGATGTTCTTTATATGGCTTCTGATTACGTCCGACCACAGTTCGTCGTCTTCATTCCAGAGATGCTCTTCGAGCTCGCTCTTCGGAACGACCCTGCCGCTGTTGAGCATGAGATATTCTAGGATCTGGTACTCCTTCTTTCGGAGTTCTATCTTCTCGCTTCCCCTGCTCGCGGTCTTAAGCGACATATCCAGCTCCAGATCTCCTACTTTAAGAACTCTTGAAGGAGCTCCGCCAAACTGAGCCCTTCTCAAAAGAGACTGAATCCTGACCACAAGTTCCCGAATATCGAATGGCTTCGGAAGATAGTCGTCGGCCCCTAAGTCGAAACCCCGAACTTTGTCTTCGATGCTATCCAGAGCGGTAAGCATCAGAACGGGTATTCTGCTTCCCGAATCCCTTATCTTCTCGAGCACCTGCCAGCCGGTAAGTTTAGGGAGCAGAATATCCAGAACAATAACGTCAAAGGGGCCGTTGAGAGCCATATAAAGCCCCTCTTCCCCGTCGACTGCAAGTTCGGCGATAAAGCCCTCTCTTTCGAGAGACTCTTTAAGCAATCTGCCCAGACTACGTTCGTCTTCTACAATCAGAATCTTCATTTCTACTCCTCCACGATGAAATCATACCAGTAGAAGTGTGAAATCTTCGAGAAAGCTGCGGAAGATCATGTTCCGAAAAAAACCTATTAATTAGGTTATAATCTGTTGTGAAAGTAGTCACAAATGGAGGTTTGCCCGTGATTATCAAAGTTTGCATGGGAAGCGCGTGTCTTATGAAAGGCTCTTCCGAGATAAGTAAGAGGCTCATGGATTTGGTTAACGAACATGGTTTAGGCAACCTTGCCACCTTAAAGGCTTCCCACTGTATGGGACCCTGTTGCAATGGAGTTGTAGTCGACATAGACGAGAAAAGGTTCACCGGGATTTCGATGAAAAATGTCGACGAATTCTTCATGAGAGAGGTATTGAAACTGGAATCAGATCAGACCCTTTAGTAGGGTTTAGAGCTTCATATATCCTTTAGGGCGGGGAATCTCTCCCGCCAGTCTCTTAGAATACTCAGTCTCTCATAATCCAGTTCCCACAGAAGCAATCCCTTCTCTGCTTCAAAGGGTACTTCGTTACCATCTTGATCGAAGAGTACTGAAAAGGCCTCGTCGTATTCGATGCCGTTGCCGTCGACCCCCGTCCTGTTTAGACCCAGAACAAATGACTGGTTCTCGATCGCCCTCGCCTTGAGAAGAGCTTGCCAGTGATTGGCTCGCTT
>JAFGAP010000002.1 GCA_016933635.1 Kosmotogaceae bacterium | reverse complement strand
TTGCCGGGATTCACCACCTGAAGAACACTGTTGCCGAGGAGTTCTATGACCTGAGATAACCTCATTGATCACACCCCTTTCGCTCTTTAAGATTGTATCATCGGTCTCTGAAGTTGACAACTGAGGCGGCATATGGTAACATTTATTAGCAGTCTATAGGAGGGAGTGCTAAGTGTCTAGAAGACGTACAGGTGGTCCAGAACTTAACCCAAGGCAGATAAGAGTGCTTTACTGCATTTCAAGAGAATACATTTCTTCTGGAAAACCTGTCAGTTCTAAGCAGGTCTTGGAGCACTCTAATTTGAAGTTCAGCTCTGCTACGGTAAGAAATGACATGCGAAAATTGGAGTTTCTTGGATATATTTACCAGCCGCACACTTCGGCGGGAAGAGTTTTGACAGATAAGGGGTTCAGATTCTATCTAGATTCAGTCAAGACTATTACTGAAGACCTTCAGGAAAGCAATGTAGCTATAGCTATAAGGCAGACCAGCTTTGTTGGAGATATAGAGCATCTGTTGCAGGGAATGACGAGAATTCTTGCACGGGCTGTATCGGGCTTTGTCGTCATCGAAAAGCCTAAGTTTGATAGACTTGTAGTCAATAGCGTTTCGATTTCGAGGATCACCGAGGGTTATCTCAACGTTTCGATAGTCACGGATCTTGGTGTAAGCATTAATACAACAGTTTTCATCGGCTCGACCGAATTCGATGTCGGTAGTTTTCAAAGGTACGTGAATCTGGCCGTTGTTGGAAAGACCATTGGTGAAATAAGGAAGGGAATCAAGAACGTCGAACTTAGATATGACGAATGGCACGATAAGAGACTTCAGGACATTCTTTATTTTTTGCAGAGCATTTTCGACAAGGAAAATGAAGAAAAGTACTACAGATATGGCCTTGAGTTCATCATTTCAAATGAACACCTGGATTCGTCAGATGTATCGGGGTTGGTAAGATCAGTGGAGAATCCAAGAAATCTTGAGATGCTATTGAATTCTTTCGGTGACGTTGACGAAAACATGGTCTTCATAGGTGATGAAGTGGGAAGGGAAGAGCTCAAGAATTTTGCTCTATTTGTCTCCCCATATACAAGAAAAGACGAAAAGATTGGAAATATCTTCGTCATTTCACCGAAGCTGACCTATTATGAGAAGATAAACGCGTATTTGAGCTTCTCGATCAACAGATTATCAGAGGTTTTTTCGAATAGATAGGAGGAATGCAAAATGATAGATGAAAAGAACGAGAAGAATCCAGAGGATATCGATAATGAGGAAAGAGACAAAGAAGAACGGAATGCAGATACAGTTCATGGATCCGATAAACTGGAAAATAAAGATGGAACAGAGACTGGCAAGAAAGTCGATGAAGAAAGAGAAGTAATAGAGAAGGATATTGAGAACAATGAAGTCCTTCAAGAACCTGAAACATCTGAAGTAGACGAATCAAAAGTCCTGAGAGATGAGATCAAAAGCCTGAAAGACGAAAACGCGAGGCTCAGATCGGAATTTATGAACTACAGAAATGCTTTGGTTCGTGAGTCGGAGGAGAGCATTAAGAAATACAAAGAGAAAATGATTCTCAGACTAATTGAGATCTACGACAATCTTAGCCGCGCCCTGGAAAACTCCGAAAATTCGAAAAAGAGTCTCATTTCTGGCATAAGGCTAATCCATAAGTCAGTTGAACGGCTTATGTTTGATGAGGGGCTTTCAATGATACTACCCGAGATAGGCAAGCCCTTTGATCCATTTTCTCACGAAGTCGAGGGAACGATCTCTTCAAATGATGTTCCGGACATGGCCGTATATGGTGTCGTAGAACGTGGATACAATTTGAATGGCAAGGTTCTCAAACCTGCTAGAGTGGTTGTTGCAGTAAACAACTCTTCCGAGTCTTAATGAGAGCCTTCGGTGGTGATGTAGATGGCTCAATCTAGAAAAGACTACTATGAGATTCTCGGAGTCTCCAGAAATGCCTCAGACGACGACATAAGGAAGGCATACAGGAGACTTGTCAAGGAATGGCATCCCGATGCCTACAAGGGTAGCAACAAAAAGGATGCCGAAGCAAAATTCAAGGAAATACAGGAGGCTTACGAAGTCCTCTCTGACAAGGAAAAGAGGGCTATGTTCGATCGCTTTGGCTATGTGGGCGATGCTGCAGCCTATTCTCGAGGTTCGGGAAGAACGCCGGGAAATGCCGGGGGGAGCTTCGATGACCTCTTTGGAGATTTCCAGGACGTCTTCGATGTATTCTTCGGAGGAAGCAGATCTGGTGGCAGTTCCAGAACCCAGGGACCGAGAGCTGTAAGGGGGGAGGACATTCATGCTTCCGTTGTGATCGATCTGAAAGATGTGATTCTTGGGAAGAAAGTGATACTGGAATACGACAGAAACAAGGTTTGCCAGAGCTGTAAAGGAACAGGTGCCGAGGGCGGTACAAGTTTCAAGACCTGTCCAACCTGCAATGGAACCGGTTACGTCAAAGAGGAACACAGATCCTTCTTCGGGATGTTCAGCAATACCCATGTCTGCAACACATGCAATGGATCTGGAAGAATAATCGACAAGCGTTGTAGTGTGTGCGGCGGAAGAGGTTATGAAAAAGAAAGGCACCAGGTGAGTGTAACGATTCCAGCAGGCGTTGAAAACGGTGCCACCCTGAGAATTGGTGGTCACGGAAATTCCGGACAGAACGGAGGTCCTTACGGCGACCTATATGTCAGTGTAAGGGTCGAAATGCCTTCCGAATTCAGGCGAAGCGGAAACGATCTCTATGTAAGCAAGGAGATAGATTATGTTGAAGCGGCCCTTGGAACTACTGCAGAGATTTCACTCCCCGAAGGGGGAACCGAGGTACTCAGAATCCCGGCGGGAACGAGTCCAAATACCGTCTTCAGAATGAAGAATCTAGGTGTTCCCAGCGTGTCAGGCGGAAGACGAGGTGACCTTCTTGTGACGGTCAGAGTAAACATAAGCAAGCCTTCAAGCAAGGAGAAGAAACTCCTTCAGCAGATTGCAAAAGTGAAGAATTCGAGGGTCGTAGAGTGAAGTGAGCAGAAAGAACTATGTTGACTATTTCCTGATTACGGTCGGTTCAATACTGACAGCCATGTCCATAGTCTCCTTCATGATCCCGAACAACATCATTGCCGGCGGGGTAAGCGGCCTGGCAATAATCGTTTATAGAGTTTTCGGCCTCTGGGTAGGAGCTCAGATGTTTGTTTACAACATCGTTCTCTTTCTACTCGCCTTTGTCACTCTGGGAGTGGGTTTTGGGATCAAGTCGATCTACTCGGCCGTTCTAATGTCATTGACTGTCGATCTGCTGCAGAAGCTGAATTTCCCTGTATTTGATGCTTCAACGACTCAAGATGGATTCCTGCTCGTAGCAATCTACGGTGGAGTAATCGCCGGGGCGGGAATGGGACTAGTCTTGTGGCGCGGCGCTTCCACCGGCGGTACAGACATTATTGCAATGATTTTCTCGAAGTACCTGGGGTTCAGCACCGGTACCGGTTTGCTGATAAGCGATTCGCTTATCACACTTCTGGCGGTTGTGGTTTTCGGACCGATAGCTGCAATGTATGGGATTATCACCATCTTTACAACCAGTAAGACTATAGACGGGATAATTGAAGGTGTGGGGAACACCAGAACGGCATTCGTTATCAGCAAAGAGAGTGAATCGATCAAAGAGAAGGTTATCAACGAAATGGAACGCGGAACGACAATGATCAAAGCTACCGGAGGCTTCTCCGGAGAAGATAGACCGGTCCTCATGGTCTCGATAAGGCGAAGAGAAATCGGGCAGTTGCGTCATATTGTCAAGACGACGGACAAGCGGGCCTTTGTGATAGTGGTAAATAACTCAGAAGTCTTCGGAGAAGGCTTCAAGAATCTCAGCTGAGGGGTGCAATGAAATACATCTGTTTCGACACATCTTCAAGAACGCTTCTTCTTTCTGCCGTCAACGACACGGCAGAGATAGATATCAGATGCCGCGAAATCGATAGATACGGTTCTATGCTAGCCGTAATAATAAGACAAGCCATAGAGAATGTCAAGATCGATGTATCCGAACTGGAATTTGTCGGAGTCGGAATAGGCCCCGGTTCTCTCACAGGTTTGAGGGTGGGAATCTCGACGGCAAAGGGTCTCGCATTTCCTCATGAGATACCGGCTGTGCCATTTAACTCCCTGGATGTGCTAGCAAGAACAGTCGATAGTGAGAGATATCTGATCATGAGAAAAGCCAGGGAAGATCATTACTACTGGAAGGAGTACAAAAGGGGATCGCCAGTTGGTGAGACTGGCTTCAGCAATACAGAGATACTCAAGTCGAAGGTCGAGCCCTCGAGAGTGGAGCTTTTCTTCGACGGCGAGATTGATCCGGAATTCAAATGCTTCAGATGCAGCATGGTGGAAAATTACGATCCCTATTCAATGAGGGAGATGGTTCTGGACGTGTATGCTTTGCATAATCAGGTGAGCTGTTCGGATCTTGAACCGATATATCTGCAGAAATCAATAGCCGAAATCAACTGGGAAAAGCGAAGTAACGAGAAAGAGTCTTAGGGTTTTTTCAGGAGGATCAACGGTACGTACATCTCCTCCTTTGTCAATCCCCCATGCCTTCCCTTGAGAGAGTGTTCCTGTCCAGTATACTTGAAGCAAAGCGAGGAGTTCCCCTTGGAAACCGTTATTAATTCGCCTCTCCTCTTTCTGAAGACACTGTTTAGAGGTTTTCCAAAGAGCTTCATCTCATCAAGTCCCGACGGTTCAATAATCTCAAGTGCGTCACCGAACTGCCTTTCCATTTTTCTTTTCGTTTTCTCCCTGTCATAAGAGTAGATATATGACATCCTTTGCTCGCCACCGGGCATTGAGTACATCTCTTCGAAGAGATCATCGAATTTCGACCACCATATCTCATGTTCCCAGGGAGTCTCTATTTGCCCGTGATCAGCGGTAATGAAGAAAGCCATGTTCCGTTCAGCGATCTCTTCGAAAAACCCTTCAATTGCTGAAATAACAGTATCAGTTTCAGATATGTAAGATAGGGAATTCGGCCCGTACCTGTGGCCGTAAGTATCTATCAATCCCCAGTAGACAAGTGTGACGCTGGAAATCTCTTCCGAGACAAGTACCGTTCTCAGCTCCTCAAACATATCGCCGAGGCCGTGAACACCCCGGGCTATGCCGCCCCGTGAATGCATCCTTGTGAGACCCGTGTTGACAAAGCTTTTCGAAGTGAGATGGTAACCCCTTACTCCTGCTTCCTTAAGAGATTCGAAGATCGTAGGGCTGGGATTGTACTTCAGAGGATCGAAACCAAGTCTAGTGAGGTTATCTCTGTCCTGGGTGTATGGGGTTAGCTCAATCATGTTGACCAGTCCGCCGTATTCCGGGATATTCAGAAGATAGCCCAGCACTCCGTGTTCTCCGGGTGGTGTTGCAGTGAATATCGATGTCAACGCGCTGGCAGTTGTAGAAGGAAATACGGAGGTCAAAATACGGATGTCTTTCCGGTCGAAATATTTGAAACGTTTCTTCTCCATTACCTTAATCAGATTGTAGTATCCGACCGCATCAATAATGAAGACAACTACTTTGTCTACTCCCTCGAGACCGAGCCCATTTTCCTTCAAAGAGTATGGCTTGACACCCTGAGGAATGTCGGCCTCAAAATGCTCCAGAATTGCAGCTGAGAAATTGACTATCGAGCTGTTTTCATACCGAGGATAGTTCAGCTCCATCAAAACTCCTTTCAGTTACGGAAAAAAACCAAAGGGACAATACTGTCTCTACACTAAACCAGCAATCGAATTTCTGGCACGTCGCCTTTAGAGTCAACTAAACGGAATTATATACGCCCACCTGTTCAATAATCAATCAATTGAAACCCGCTTTGATCAACTCTTCAAGAGAAACCACTCTTGAAGAGCCCGCCCCGCTCGAGATAGCGGGTGGACTCAAAGAGAGCGTTAGCCTTGAGGATTGTATGAACTGGCACAATCGCAAAAACACTTCTTACTCCTTAACTCCGCCCTGAGTAAGACCACCTACAATGTAGTCCTGCAGAACAAGGAAGAAAATGACCATGGGAACCGCACCAATCAGCGCCGCAGCAGTAAATGGACCCCAGCTTGTTTCGAATCTTCCAGAGAACTGCCAAAGCCCAACCGCGTACGTCCACTTGTTCATATCCTGCAAAAGTATTCTGGCGATCAGATACTCGTTGAAGATATTCATGAACGTAAGTATTGCAACTACCGCAAGGATTGGTCTTGCAAGGGGCAGAATTACCCTGGAGAAGGCCTGGAACTTCGTTGCTCCATCGATCATTGCAGCCTCTTCCAGAGAATTCGAGATGGTATCGTAGTAACCTTTGATAAGCCAGATATTGAAAGCTATTCCACCGGAATACGCGAAGATCAGGCCGCCAAGCGTGTTGAGCCCCAGAAACGGGATCAGGCTCCCCATGAACTGAAGAAGTGCGTACAGTGCGACCATGAACATTATCGTCGGGAACATCTGAATCAAGAGAAGCCCTAGAAGTCCCTGTTTCCTCCCACGGAACCTCATCCTGCTGAAAGGATAGGCCGCGAGAGCGGCAACGGCAACGCTTATCAAAGAGACGGAAAGGGCAACAATCACCGAATTCAGGAGCCACCTCACGAAATAGAAGTAGGTACTCTCCTTCTGTACCCATATCTGATTGGCCCTGAAAAGCGCTCTGTCGATCTCCCTCAATTCTCCGTCGTAAGATGCCGAGTAAGAAGCTGGCTTCTCTATCAAGTCTGAAATTAGCCTGGAGGCGCGCTGGTAACTCGCATTGACCTGCTGAAAGAGCGAATTGTAGGTCTCCTGCATCGTTCCGAAGTCGTCGAGCGTAATAGTTGTACCTAAAAATCTAAGTTCAATATAATTGTTCACCTTTGAACTCAGTTCTTCTTTCATATATCTCATGCTTGAAATCAACTTGTTCAACAAAACCGTTCCATCCTGCGCTTCTCTGTTCGCCCGGTCGAAGTCGTCGTACCAACCAAGTGTCCTATAACGATTCGAAGACTTTATTCCAAAGTACGTATCGAGAATATCTGTCATCTTTGAAATATAAGCCCTTCCATCTTCCAGAGTGGTAATTTCCTCTTCAACCAGAGCCAGGGTAGATTTGATTCTTATGAATTCTAGTGCCATCGAGTATTCAGCCTGTGCTCTATCGGCCTTTTCTTTAAGCTCATCCATTCTATTGCTCAGCATTTCACTTCTCTCATCAAGTGATTTCAGTTTTTCCCTCAAAAAGGTCGTGTTTTCCGAAACTTCAACATACTCAGAAACGCTTTTCTCGAGAGCGGGGAGAACCCTGGAAAGGTTGGAAATAGCGATGTTTATTACATCGATCCCCTTAGACACCTCAGAGTTTCCCGAGGCATTTGTCAGAGCATCTTTGTTGTCGGAAAACCAGGCCATTTCTCCCGAAAGCTCTGAAAGACCAGAAGACAGTTCCTGAACATTCTGCATCTGCGTAAGCTGCTGTTGGAGAAGAGCGATGGTCTTACTTGCTGAATCAACCTCATCAAGCGAATTCTTAAGTTTGGCTTCTGAAAAGGCCGTGTGCTCTTCGACTCCTTTTGAGATCACGATCTGCAGAGGGGGAATCAAGGCTGAAAGCTTTCTCTTTTCGGAAAGTATTGTGGGAAGCGCGACCTCAAACGAATCTTCCAGTTCCGCCAACGCAGATTCAGAAGTCGTAAGTGCCTTTTCCACCGCTTCTTTTTCTGCTAGTACTACGCCAAGCTCCTCGGTCGCGGAGACATACTCATAATACTCTGGACCAAAAGCCTCTTCAGCAAGCGAAGATAGGTTCTGGGAGACATTCTCGGCTGCCGCTTCCGCTTCTTCCCAGACATCTCCTGCCGCCTTGAAGGAGTCGTAAAGCTTCGTTCTTACTCCGTTCAGTGCCTCCTGTTCCACCTCGGGCATTGTCGATTCCACATCTCGTAAGTATCTATTAATTACCCTAAGCCACTCCACTTTCCGCCATTCCGAGTAATCGATCGAAGAGAGTGATATGTAATTCTCTATCGACTCGAGAGAGCTGACGACTTCAGCTTTATTCTCGAACTCCAGTTCTTTGATTGCGCCGAGCGTCTCGTCCCTGTAGTGAAAGACATCTTCGTATAGCTTCCTGTAAGTTTCGAGAGATTCCACTATTGGATCCGCTCTTTCACCCAGCAAATCGATGTAGAAGGGATAGACCCCTTCAAGTGAAGGGGCGGTTGTCTGGAGAATTTCGCCGACCGCGTAGGCCATCTTCACTTCGCTTAGATTGCCTATCTCCCGCAATCTCTCTTCAAACAGCGCTTTATCGCTCAGTCTCACTTCGTCCATCTCGCGAATAATCAAACTCTCTTTTTCTTTCAGATCTCTTTCTATGGCCGAGGTTCCGTTCTCGACTGAAGCGACCATCTCTTCGCTTTCATCCATGAGCGCCTCGAACTTAACAAGATATCTCTCTACAGTCTTCTTGAGGTCCTCCTGACTTCTTCCCCTGTATTCACCAGTGGCATATGTGGCACTTTGCAGATCAAGAATCAGTCTTCCTACACTCCTCTCTGGAAAGAGAAGGTTTCTGTAGTGCTGAAAGGTAATCCTGCTTGAAAAAAGATTAGATGAAAATGCTGCTTGATCTCTCCTAACCGATGTGCTCACTAGCCAGACCATCGGGAAAAGAACTACAACAACGACGACGATCAGAATTAAGTGTCTAATCCAGTATTTTCTTCTCTCAACGGCCATTATCTACTCACCTCTTCAAAGGAGCCGGAAAGTTTGAAGTTTATCCAGCTGAAACCTGCGACGATGATGAATATGAGTATCGATATGGCGCTAGCGAAACCGAAATCTTGGCCTCTCCCCTCAAATGCGAGTTTAAACGTATACGAAATTAGAATATCCGTAGCCCCCGCCGGCGTAGAAGCTCCAACGATTGCAGGACCACCCTGAGTTACGAGATAGATACCGGTGAAGTTGTTGAAATTGAAAGCAAAGCTTCCGACGAGTAAAGGGGCAACGGTAACCATTAGAAGAGGAAAAGTGATCTTTCTGAATCTCTGAAATCTTGTGGCTCCATCTATTGAAGAGGCCTCATAGAACTCTTCCGGTATACTTTGAAGAGCCCCTAGACTGACAGTCATCATGTAAGGAAATCCAAGCCAGGTATTGACAAGCAAGACGGAAACCTTTGCCCAGAAGGCATCGTTCAACCACTTTATTGGTTCAAGGCCAAAGAGCCCCTGAACTATGAATCTGTTCAATACGCCATATGTCTCGTTAAAGAAACCATTTCGCCAGACTAGAGCAGATATGAATGCAGGAACCGCCCATGGAATGATTAGCAGAGTTCGATATATCTTCTTTCCCTTTAGTCTCCTATCATTGAGCGTGATGGCAAGAGCTAGTCCAATAGCAAAAGAAAAAAGCACACTAAGACCTGCCCAGGTAAATGTCCAGCCAAATACCTGGAAGAAAGGTCCGCTGATCTTGGGATCTCTGAACATTCTCACGAAATTCCAGAACCCCACATCCGATATGTAGCCCTCCACGGTAAACTCATTTCCGTTCTCGTCGATATCGTAGAAGAAGCCCCCCTCTTCCACGAGAGTCCTGTCAGTCTGACGGTTGTAAACCACCGTCCCCTGTACGGCCCTTCCAGCATCAAAGGTCGTTTCCGTTCTCAACGCGTACTTTCTCTCAGTTGTGGCAAAAGTTGTGTAAAGTGAGTTCGGAAACAACCTCACTTGATTTCCCTCGCTGTCAGTAAACTCGGCATTCCGCAGCCAAATGCCTCTGATTTCACTGAAATAAAAAGATGCATTCGGCCTCGTCGAATCATCCTGAGGAGAGTAGAAATAGATGAACCGTTCACCGGAGTCTGCCCTGATTGAAAGAATCTTATCATCTGGGGATCGAGAAAGTGTGTAACTGATCCCGCCCGCGGAAAAACTGTCGGTCGATACCTGCGCCATCTTGGCAGTTGCGAGTGTAATATTTCCTTCGGCATCCCTAGTTATTGGCTGAGGACGGGGCGCTGCATAGAGCTCCCCGGTTTCTTTGGACTTCAGAAGAGCTATGAACCTATCAGTCGGCTTGTACTCCTCAAGCTCAATGAAGATTGAAAATTCGAACTCCTCTGGACTTTTGGGAATGTAGAAGTAGTCACTGAGAAGCTTCTGTATAGACTGCTGCCTAGTGAATAAATGGCCAGTACCGTAGTTTGTAAAGGCTGTTCTGAACGTGTAGTACATTGGGTAAAGCGTAAGAATGAACAACAGGATCATCGCGGGAATCATGTACCTGTACGGATACCCCTTTGGATTCAGCGCGATAATATCGATCAACAAGGTTAGTGCAATCATAGTAACCAGAAGACCGAAATTCCCGTCTGCAAATAGCAAGTATATGCTCCATAAGGAAAAGGCATTGAAGATTGCAAGAATGGCTAGAAGAAAGAGAAAGATTACAAATCGCCTTCCACTCAAGGTAATCCCTCCAGGCAATTAGAACCAGAGCGCGGGAAATACCCGCGCTCAGCCTAACGAAGTTTAGAGATGTGGATAAATCAAATAGAACAACTAGTTTCCAATGGTGGTCTTTATCTTTTCAACCGCCGAATTGAAAGCGTTTTCAACGGTGTCTTGACCGTTAATGACTAGGCCAAGCGCATCGGCCATTGCTCCCCAGACGCTCGCCATTTCGGGGACATTAGGCATAGGGGTACCAACGGAAGCACTCTTGGAGAACTGGAGAACATCATAAAGCTCTGGCCCAGCATCCGCTTCAATGAAGGAAAAGACGTCTGCTCTCGCAGTTCCTCTTCTCTCTCCCAGGAACATACCATACTGGCCGTCGAAGCTACCTATGTAGTTCACAACGAACTCGGTGGCTTCAAGCTTGTTTGAGGATTTGGCGTTAATCATGAATCCCTGAACCCCAACAAATGGCCTTGGGGTGGTTCCGTCGTCAAATGTGATTTCGCTAAACGGAAGAATCGCATAATCGATTCCTGCGTCGCGATAGCTCGGAGTGGCCCAAATACCGTTCACTATGAAGGCCGCGAGCCCATCTTTGAAAAGCGAGTCCATCAGATTGTAATTCGGTCCTCCGGGAATCAGACCCTCGTCGAACCATGATTTTATCAAGTTTCCACCGGCAATTGCGCCTTGGTTATTTAGCCCTATATCGGTTACGTCAAGACCATCCGCCGTTTCCTTGAAAATGTAGCCTCCTCTGCCCAATATAAAAGGAGCGGAGTGATAAAAGTCGCCAACGGCATAAATCAGACCTACGACTTCATCGTCTGAAGCCTCAAGCGCAAACTCCTCGAGCTCAGATATTGTCTTAGGTTCTTCAAATACAAGGTCTTTGTTGTAAATAATCGCTATAGCTTCAATGGTGTAGGGAACACCATATAGCTTACCCCCGTAGCTGAAGGCATCGAGAGCAACTTCGTAGTATTGATCCGACTCTGGAAGGAATGGAATAGGTTCGATAAGGCCGTTAATTGCAAGCTCTCCAACCCAGTCGTGAGCTCCAACGATTATATCTGGCCCCTCGCCTGCTGGAGCTGCGGTTAAGAACTTAGACTTTATGTCCCCGAAGTTCACTTGCTGTATTTCCACCTGAATACCGTAGTCGCTTTCGAAATCAGCCGCCAGTTTCTCAAGTGCCGGGATCTGGTTTTCTGAGGACCAAATTACAAGCTGCGCTCCTGCAAAGGATAAGAGCACAAATAGCATAACAAGAACAGCTGTAAGCTTCTTCATCTTCAAAACCCTCCTTTGATAGAGTAAGTGTACTGCCTGAATAAATTGTATCAGAAAGTTCCGTTTATTTTAAGATGTGTTACTGTGTCTACCACAAATAGAAAACGCCTTCATTCTCCGTGAAGGCGTCCTTTCGTTCCTGATCTTCCCTAATCAATGCTGAAGATCCTTCTTCTCAGGTAAATATTGTTAATACTACGAATTAAACCGGATACACCGTAATTCCCTCTTTGAAATTCTTAGCAACATCGAAGTCGACTCTTAGAGAGTCATTGTATCTCTGAGTCAAAAACTTCTTACCTACTTCCCCAAGAAGCAAATAGATAAGCAGGTCTTCATCACTGTCGGCCAAAAGGCCTATTTCACTTCTGCCCTTCTCTACTTCATGCTTGAGAGTGTCGCCCGGTCTATGCGAAATCGATTTCTCATCACCCATCACTCGAGTTTTCAATGTACTCTCTATCTCCGCGGGCGGCGAACCGTAGAAGCCTCTTATGTATCTCTCTACTTCCTTTGTGATCGTCTTGTATCTCTCGTTGTTCATGACATTAAGGACGGCCTGCACACCAACAATTTGGGAGGTCGGCGTAACCAGGGGCGGGTACCCTAGATCGGCGCGCACTCTGGGGACTTCTTCGAGTACCTCTTCAAATCTGTCACTCATATTCTGTGTCTTAAGCTGGTTAACCAGGTTGGAGTACATTCCTCCTGGTATTTGGTTTTCAAGAACTGATGTATTTATGGTAAAACCCGCATCGGTTCCGCTGTGGTTCTTACGAACGCCGACAAAGTAATCGTTTATCTCTTTTAGCAATACATAATCTGGCTTATCTGCAAGTCCCAAGTCATGAAGAGCCGTCCATATACTCTCCACTCCGGGCTGTGAAGTGCCGAAGCCCATCGAAGAGGTAGCCGTATCAAGAATGTCAGCACCGGCTTCGGCGCTCTTCAAATACGTCATACCGGCAATACCGGTAGTGAAATGAGAGTGAACCTCCAACGGAATAGCGTGCCTCTTCTTGATCTCGCTGACAAGGGTCCATGCAGTTCCGGGTTTCAGGAGGCCTGCCATGTCTTTTATACAGAGAGAGTCTGCACCAAGTTCTATGGCTTTGTCGGAAATCTCTACGAAGTATTCGACATTATGAACCGGGCTTGTTGTATATGACATAGCTATCTGAAGATGCATTCCACTTTCTTTGACGGCCTTTGCTGACTTCTCCAGGTTACGGAAGTCATTGAGAGCATCGAAGATTCTCACAATATCTATTCCGTGTTTCGCCATAGTCCTTACAAACAACTCCACGACGTCGTCGGCATAATTTCTGTAACCCAGGAGATTCTGTCCCCTTAAAAGCATCTGGAGCTTCGTCTTCTTGAATCTCTCCTTCAGTATGTCGAGCCTATCCCATGGATCCTCATTTAGGTATCGGACACATGAGTCAAAAGTAGCTCCGCCCCACACTTCGACTGCGTGGTAGCCGACCCTATCAACAAGAGGAGCTATCTCCGCCAATTCGCCGGTAGTGACCCTCGTAGCAAGAAGTGACTGGTGTGCGTCTCTCATCGTAGTATCAACGAAACAGACTTTTCGCAATTTGATGCCTCCTCTCTGTGTACAATACTATGATAGAGGAGTGATGTTATGCGATCAAATAAAAGAGATTACGAATTCGACATAATTGTTATAGGCGCTGGCCATGCAGGTATTGAAGCGGCTCTGGCCGGAGCCAGAATGGGTATGAAAACTCTCATTCTAAATATCAACCTTGATACGGTTGGATGGACGCCATGCAATCCCGCAATGGGAGGTCCTGCTAAGGGGATAGTTGTAAGAGAGGTAGATGTTCTCGGTGGCGAGATGGCTAAGTCAACCGATCAGGCATCACTCAATATAAGGATTCTGAACACCAGTAAAGGTGCAGCGGTTAGGGCATTGAGAGCTCAGGTAGACAAGAATAAGTACAGTCAGATAATGAAGAGAAGCATGGAGATGCAGGAGAATCTCTTCATACAGAGCGGAATAGTAACGGCCATAGAAACAGAAAAGGGTATTGTAAAGGGTGTCGTCACCAACTTTGGTTTAAGATACTCGTCCAGTTCAGTAATTGTGGCTTCCGGCACTTTTCTTGGTGGAAAGATATTTATCGGACCTCAGGAATTTCCGGCCGGCAGACTTGGGGAGTTTCCGGCTACAGAGTTGACCGGCTCACTAAGATCAATAGGTTTTGAAGTAAGGCGTTTTAAGACCGGCACACCGGCAAGAATTGCCGGAAGGTCCATCGACTTCTTTGAAATGGAACGTCAGGGGACATCCGAAACTCCACTGTGTTTCTCACATTTCTCAGAGCCATTCGTTCTGGAAGACGATCATCCTTGCTGGCTTACGAGAACAAACAAAGAGACCCATGACATTATAAGGAGAGACCTACATTTTTCTCCGTTGTATGGTGACATAAAACTCATCGATTCGAGAGGCCCACGTTATTGTCCGTCTATCGAGGACAAAGTAATCAAGTTTTCCTCCAAAGACAGCCATCAGCTTTTCGTCGAACCGGAAAGCGCATTGAGCAACGAGTACTATTTGAATGGTCTTTCAACGAGCCTACCTTACGAAACTCAGCTTGAAATGATAAGAACGATCCCAGGCCTAAGCAGAGCAGAAATCGTAAGGCCTGCCTATGCAGTTGAATACGACTACATTAACCCCACTCAGCTTTATTCAACCCTGGAAAGCAAGATTGTCGAGAATCTTTACTTTGCCGGCCAGGTTAACGGAACGAGCGGTTACGAAGAGGCGGCCGGTCAGGGACTTATCGCTGGCATAAATGCCTCCGCAAAACTACTCGGAGAGGAACAGCTTGTGCTTGGCCGATCTGAGGCCTACATTGGAGTGATGATTGACGATCTTGTGACAAAAGGTGTCGACGAACCATATAGATTGCTAACCTCCAGGGCAGAGTACAGATTGCTTCTCAGACACGATAACGCTCATATTAGGCTTGCCGAGTACGGTTATAGATATGGTTTGGTACCTGCGTGGTTTAAGGAAAGAGTTGACAGTCTGACCAGAGAACTGAAAGCCCAGTTGATAAGGCTCCAGAAGATAAATGTCAGACCTTCAGAGGTTTTGAACGAGTTACTCGTCCGTAAAGGAAGTTCAGAAATCGATTTGCCCGTTAAGTTTTCCTCCCTGTTGAAGAGAGCCAACATCGGTTACAGAGATGTCTCCATATTTGATCCAGAACCAATATTGGATGACGCTCTAATCGAACAGGTTGAAATAGAAATCAAATACAGCGGATATATTGACCGACTAAAGGAGGAAGTTAAGAAACTCGAAGAGATCGAAGAGGATTTGATTCCTTCCACTCTGGACTATGATTCCGTATCGAATCTTTCAACCGAAGGAAGAGAAAAACTAAAGAAGACCAAACCAGTTTCTGTTGGCCAGGCTATGAGAATACCCGGCCTGACGCCCTCCGACATAATGAATCTTTCATTTCATCTCAAACATGAATCAAAGAAACAAAAACCGAACTAACTTCAACTCTTATCCCGAAAGCAGGGTCTGTAACGTTTTCTCCAGATCTCTATGTTCAATAGACTTTCCGTCTTTCAGAAGGGAAAATGCGGCCTTTATTACAAGGACCCGAGGATACTTCACAGTCATTTCCTGAACCGGATCTGCAGATATCTGAATACCCACAGAGCTGCTGTTTAGCATTGGACCATCTCCTGAACCTCTTGACACAAGCCATGAGGAATATTATAATCAAATCTGTGTCTGGGCTCGTAGCTCAGTTTGGTTAGAGCTTCCGGCTCATAACCGGGCGGTCGGTGGTTCGACTCCACCCGAGCCCACCAGATATGGCGGCTTAATGCCGCCTTTTTCTGTATTAATTCTAGCAGTTTTGCTGCTATTCTTCAAGAGAGTTTGCCTATGTTTAACATTCAGGACATGAAACGTAAAGAAAGCCCAGGCTGCATTTATGTAAAATATGGGCTTGCGTTCTTTAGCCAATTTCACTTAATGAATAAACCAATCTTCCTCCAACAAATGTCATCTCTGAAAGCAGTTCCTCGTTGGCCTTCAACAAGTCAGCATCGATCACGAAGAGATCTGCCGGTTCACCCAATTCAAGTGAGCAGCCTCTGCAACTATTGGCGAGTAGATGCCCGTTTGAAGTGTACATTTCTATGCTTTCCCTTCTCGAAAAGTATCTGTCTGCCGAGTTCAAATTTGCGATAACTGAAGTGCTTTCCACGGGAGAATCAGTTGACAACGCAAGAAGGACCCCCATATCTCTCATCTTTCCAAATGGATATGCGTTCTCCATACGTGAAGGGCCGAATCTTTCCGGGGCGATCAATCTGTCGGAATCGACGAATACTGGCTGAATAGACGCGGTGAGTCTCTCTTCTATCATCCTCCGAATCTGATCTTCAGAGGCGATCTGCACGTGAATCAATCTGTGCCTGAGAGCTTCACTCTTCGATCCCTCAAAGGCTTTCAGTGCTTCTTCAAGCGCACGATCGCCGATTACGTGAACGCAAACTTGAATCCCTTCTTTGTCAGCCCTTCTCACAATCGGTCTAATCTCTTCGGCCTTCTTATAGAGCACGCCCATTTCCCCGGGAGAATCATAGTATGATTCAATCATAGCTGCTGTTCTCGCTCCAAGCGAACCGTCTAGATAGAGTTTTGCCGCCTTCAACTCGAAGAATTCGTTTTCGAATTGTCGGCCAAGTATTACCTTCTCGATGTCTTTTTCTCCCGATACACAGAACTTCTCGTAAACTCTTAGATCGACAATGCTTGAGAGTTTTTGCATCAGGAGTTCGTAGTCTATCCCGTGGTAGTCGTCGCTGTGCACGGAGGTCACACCGTATTTCAAGAAGGCCTTTGTTCCGGCCTCGATTGCAGATTCTACTTCTCCAGAAGTTAGCAATACGGTTTTTTCCATTTCATCAAATGCCCTCTCTTTAAGGACCCCGAGATCAATGTCCGTTCCGTCAAGTCCATGAAGTCGTTCGAGACTAAAGAGCTTTATGAAAGCCGAATTTGCCGAGGCGATATGACCGCACCTTCTTGTAAGTATTACTGGTCTAGATGTGATTGAGTCCAATATCTTTCTTATAGGCATGAAGCCAAGAATCTCCTGATCCCAACCCCGGGCTCGAACGATATCACGTTCAATATTCAGAGCCGTTGAAAGCGCTTCGACCGAGTCGCAGTTTTCGAGATTGACTTCAAGCTCCTTTCTTCCAGTTCCAATCAGATGAGCGTGGGAATCCACAAAACCGGGGTAGACGAATTTACCGCTTACATCTATTTCTTTTGCATTCTTTGCCGGTACTTCAGAAATTAGACCATCGCTAATGTGGAGATCTCGGGTGACGTATCTTCCGTCTAATACCGAGTAGACTCTGCCCCCCTTAAGTGAATAGGCCATTACAGTTCGGCTCCCAAGCTGCCCGCTATCTGTCCAGCGAGGGCCGCATTGCTTATCAATAGAGAGATGTTAGCGTCGAGAGTCTTGCCGTTTGACAACTCAGCGAGAGTGCTTAGGAGAAACGGTGTCAGAGCCTTACCCGATACCCCCATAGCTTCGGCAGATTCCAGAGCAGACTCTATTAACCTGGAGAGGTCGTCGTAATCCATCGAATCGGCTTCTGGGATAGGGTTCGCTACAAGCACCCCACCATCAATCCCCAGTCTCTCTTTCTCTTTCAGAATCTGCAGGGCCTCTTCCGGTGAATTTATCGTGAGGTTGATTCTATAGGGACTTCTGGAGCAATGGAATAGTGGAAATGAGTCAGTCCTGTAACCGACCAGAGTCACGCCGAAAGTCTCGAGAAACTCAAGAGTCTTAGGGACATCGAGGATGCTCTTTACACCCGCTGACACAACGATCATACTAGTTCGGGAAAGCTCGATAATGTCTTGAGAGACATCCCAGTCTATACCCCGATGAACCCCGCCAATGCCACCAGTAGCGAAGACCGAGATCCCATATCTCTTTGCAATTGCCATTGTGGCACTTACCGTTGTCGCTGCGTCTCTCTTCATCGCTGTAGCATAGGCAATTTCAGCCGTCCCGACCTTTAAAACATCAGAGGCCGTTCCCAGCCTTATGATCTGCTCTTCCCGAAGACCAACGACTATTTCTCCGTTGAGAATTCCAATAGTCTTCGGTTCACCACCATTTTTTTTGACTGCTCTCTCCATGCTTAGAGCAGTCTCAAAATTAACACCCGTTGGGAGACCATGCGCAATCACGGTTGATTCAAGAGCGACAGCTTTATTCAACTTCATCCACCTCTCAAAAAATTTAGACACAGGAAGGCCTTTTGCTTTCAACTTCATATATTCAATTTCTCGGATAGGGCTGGTCAATTGAAGTTGACTTCCAAAACAGTTTTCACGCGCCCCGTTTGAATCAATTCTATCAGAACACGATTGAAAAGGAAGGAGCGTAATGCTATAATTTCCACGTTGTGCCCCTATAGTTCAACGGATAGAACGGCGGATTCCTAATCCGCAGATGAAGGTTCGATTCCTTCTGGGGGTACCAGAAGCGAGGTTATCCTCGCCTTTTTTATTGGAAATTAGCATACAGGAAAGTAGCACCGAAAAGGTTACCTAGGGTACGTTAATTAGTCGTAGATGCTGTCTTTTGCCGATATCTGGGTTTGAGAAGTATTCGAGATGGTCATAGAATTCATATGAAGATCACCAAATTAGAGGAGGTATTCTTGTGGCCGAAACAAGTTTGTTCCAAAATGCGCTGAAGCAATTCAATAAGGCTGCCGATGTTATGGATCTTAGCCAGAGTATGAGGCAGGTCCTGTCCTTTCCGAAGAGAGAGCTTACGGTAAACTTCCCTGTCAGAATGGATAACGGTGAAATCAAGGTCTTTACAGGGCACAGAGTTCAGCATAATGTCGCCAGGGGTCCGGCAAAGGGAGGAATCAGGTATCATCAGAACGTTACCCTTGATGAGGTGAAGGCCCTCGCTTTCTGGATGACTTGGAAGTGTGCAGTTGTAGGCATTCCTTATGGAGGAGGAAAGGGTGGAGTCTGTGTAAACCCACAGGAACTTTCTATAAACGAGATTGAGAGACTCTCCAGGAGATACTTCTCTGAGATTCAGATAATCATCGGCGAAGGAGAAGATATACCGGCACCCGATGTCAACACAAATGCACAGATAATGGCCTGGTACATGGATACGTATTCCATGAACATTGGCCACTCCGTATTGGGAATCGTTACGGGCAAACCTCTGGAAATTGGCGGCTCAAAAGGAAGAACCGAGGCCACTGGCCGCGGAGTAAGGGTTGTTGCTGAAGAGGCACTTAGGTACAAAGACATGGATCCAAAGCAGGCAAAGGTGGCCGTTCAAGGCTTCGGCAACGTCGGTTCCTATGCAGCAAAGCTGATTGCCGATGAGATGGGTTCAAGAGTGGTTGGCGTCAGCGACGTTTCAGGCGGCCTTTACAATCCCGACGGATTCGACATCGATGATCTGATGGCCTACAGAGATCAGAACAACGGAGTAATCGAAGGTTATCCCAATGGACAGAAGATCAGCAATGAAGATCTTCTCGGTCTCGACGTAGATATCCTTGTCCCTGCTGCTCTCGAAAACGCAATTACTGAAAAGAACGCCAGGAACATCAGGGCGAAGATAGTTGTTGAGGGTGCAAATGGTCCTATGACCCCTGAAGCCGAAGATATAATTCTTGCAAACAACACCTTTGTTGTGCCGGATTTTTTGGCAAACGCAGGTGGAGTAACGGTATCATACTTCGAATGGGTACAGGGGCTTCAGCATTACTTCTGGGATGTAGAAGATGTTAGGAGAGCGTTGCATAAGATAATGAAAGAGGCTTTTAGCTCTGTAATATCGACAATGAACAAATACAGTATCGATATGAGAACTGCCGCATACGTTGATTCAATAGAGAAAGTCGCTCATGCGACAAAGCTTAGAGGTATCTATCCCTGATCGTCTGAACAGAGAACAAATTTTGCGAGCGGAAGACCTGTCTTCCGCTCTTTTGTTGTGACGGACATTCATAGCCTTTCGGAAAGATAGAAATTATCATCAACCCTGTAAGCCGTTAAGAAGCCACCATAGACACAACCTGTGTCGATACCGATCTTCCCCTCGTTGATGAGCGGACCGCTTATCAATGGCGTGTGGCCATAGACAACCGTTCGATTCTTGATCGGATAACTACTCTCCAGAAAAGGTTCTCTAATCCAAAGGAGATCTCTTGGGACCTGCTTCTTCAGCGGAATTCCCGGTCTGACCCCTGCATGAACAAAGATGAAGTCCTTCTTTTCATAGTACAGAACAGTACTGTTAAGGAATTCGATGTGATATTCGGGAACGGATCTTATGCTTCCGTAACTTCTTATCGTTGTCTCCATTCCGTTGTATGCCCATATTGTAGAACCCTGAACACCATTCAAGTAATCGAGGAACATCTGCTCGTGGTTGCCACGAATGAAATGGCAGTCGTAATTAGTGGAAAGGGCTATGATAAAGTCTATAACTCCTCTGGGATTAGGTCCGCGATCCACATAATCTCCTATGAAAACAAGTGAGTCGTCATCCTTGAGATCAAGGGCACTAATGAGTCTTTTCAACGGCGAAAGGCAACCGTGAATGTCCCCTATTGCATAGGTCAACCCAGAAGGCCCCTCATCAGAAGCTGCCACAAGAATGATATAAGCACTCCTGCAATGGGACTGATAATCCATTCAATCTTCTTTTCTTTCGAAAACAAGGCCCTGAAGGCGAGTCCCGCGGCTACGGATATTATCACCCATATCCATTGATTTGCGAGAATAAAGATAAAAATAGACATTCTCTCGGCGATTCCAATTGAATCAGTCGCTTCTTCCTTAACAACTCTTCCCCGAAGAAAATAGGTGACTCCAACTGTCGTCAAAAGCATTCCCATGAGATACCAGGAAAACTCCACAGTAACAAAGGAGTCAATCAGAAAGCGTCTTCCAAGCAATGTAAAGAAGAGCAAAAGGAAGAATGCAATTATCTCTATCAGTTCATTGGAAAGTCTCTTTCGTCCCATGTCAAGGGTGACCGTCAAACCTATGGAAAGTATTAGAATAAGAATTCCAAGCGGATTCGACAAAAAGACATCGAAAGTGAAGGCAAGAAAGATGAGGACAACCCATATGAAATGCATCCAGAACTTCTTGTCATCCATTTTTGCCAGTTTCTTGTTATTCACAAAAGCATGATCAACTACATAATAGGCCACTAGAAGATGTAATGGCATGTCTCAACCTCCGATCTTCTCTCTGCTGTTCCATGGTAGCACGGGAACAAGAAAAGTTGCAACAATCAATGCGGCCAGAACACCAACCCCGAGACTGATACCGAACGCGCTCAAAAGCTTTCCCTTTGCAAAAACAAATGAGAAGAAGGTGAGCATCGTTGTAGCCGAAGACATAGTTATCGATTTAAGAGTTTTTGATAGTTCGGAATTTCCTTTCTTTTTAGAACTATGCATAACGTAAACAAGGCCGTCGACTCCAATACCGATTATCAAAGGAGCGGAAATCACCGTGACAAAAGTCGTTTCAATGCCCATCAGCTCCATCAAACCGAACATAGACATCAAAATCCCTACCATGAGAAGGAATATTTTGAGGCCGTCGATGAAAGACCTCCTCTCTACCGCCACAACTACAAAGATCGCCATAAAAGCGACAAGACATATGGGAAGCGAAACTTGCCTTACCAAGTCCATAAGATAATAGAAAACCTTCGGGTATCCTCCGAAGGTTTCCCTAAGTTCCGGACTCAGATTGTCGTATATTATCTTGATTACGTTGTTCCTGTATATATATGACGATGGCTCGGAATTTAAGAGGAAGTATGTCTTTCCATCGCCACCTGTGTAAAGCAACTGGTCTCTAAGACTCTCCGGGATAACTTCAGTAACTAAACTTATAAGATCATCGGAGCTCTCCACAGTCTCGGCCCTGTCGAGCAACTCAACAATAAAGTCATAGTAGTTGGCCTTCTTGAATACCGCTTCAACAAGCGGCGAGTCCCGCAGCGCGTCGATCTCTCTAGTAACCTGTTCAATCTGACTTATGTAATCTCCCTTTCCTCCTTCGACAATCGAAAGAATGGAGAATGAGCTTTTGAAGTTAGGATTCCGATCGATCTCCTCGTGTGCCTCTCTTAGTGAATCAAGATCTGGAAGTATGAAAGGAACGGTATTTATTATACTTCCTCCGAAAGTCCTTTCAATGAGGTTCGGAATCGCCACTTGCTCAGAGTCGGGTGACATCAAACCCGAAGGTGTGTAGGAAAAGCTCCTAATGTTGTTCAATCCTAAATAACTGAGCATGAGAATCAGCGCAAAAACAACTCCTCCCGAAATGACCCCGAACCTTATGATAATTCTGGAAATCCTCTGGAAAAAACGATCGAGGAGATGAATATTTGCGACCTTTGTTGAGTTCATGAGGGTCTTGATTGATAAGGCCGGAAGAAAGACAATCATGACAACAAAGAAAACTATGATCCCAATCGACGAGAGAATTCCGAGTTCTCTTATGGCCGGCGAATCGATTGCTGCAAGGATCATAAACACCAGCGCAGTTGTTATCATGCTTGCCAGAAGCGGTTTGGTAAGTGCACCATATGCGTCTCTCAGCAGGGCGACTGCATTCTTCTGCTTTGACGCTCCTCCGGATAACCTTGTGATCATATGAATTCCATAGTCTATCCCCAGCCCAAGGGTTATCGCAGTGACAAAAGTGGTTATGATGTTGAGTGATCCGAAAACAACATAGGAGATTCCCAGAGTAATGAACATTGAAACGGCCAGAGAAGAGAAGACGTAAAGAGTAATCTTGAGACTCGAGTAAGCAAAAAAGAAGAGAAGAGATATTCCCACAAGAGAGACGATCGTGGTAAGTATGAAGTCATCGTTAACTTGCTTATTTGAGTCGTACGTTCCGAAGTGATCTCCTGCCATACCGAAAGACAATCCATATGTGTTGCATATGCCTCCTACCCACTTTCTTAGAACGGGTATGACTCTGTTCACATATGAAACGTCCGAGGAAGGCCCATCAAGTCTTATGCCCATTACCAGAACCATTGGATCGCTCGTCGGGATCGTTTCCGGCAGCCTCACAAAATTCTTAAATTCGTCAGACTGCGTCTCATTTCCCATTAGTCCTTTGAGCTCCTCAAATTCGATAAGAATCTGACCGAGACTGCGGATAGCAGAGAAATCATAATTGACGAGGCTCTGAACCGTTCTTGTGAGGTCCTGGTCTCGGCTTCTCATCGACGATAGTTCAGCGGGATCCACCATAAGAAGTCCGAGAGGCCCCAGATCTGACATAAGATCGAATCTAACGAAAGATTCGATATTCTTCATTTCATCGGCCAGTTCATAAATCTGTCTTCCTGCAGAAATCAGATTATCTATTCCCTTTTCAGTCTTGTCCTCCGTCTGGAGTACGATGTAGGTTACACCTCCAGAAGTATCTCCGCTAATGAAACGATTGTATTGTTTCACAACAGGATTATCTTTAGGTAGTATCTTGAGTAGATCTGAATCAATACTCAGCTTCGTGGAAAGATATGCACCGAACACACCGAGTATAACGAAAAAAACTATAACGGCAACACGGTGTCTTATGACGAATTCACTCAGTCTCAACAACTAACCATCACTCACCATCGAGTATTCTTGTCTTTAGAAAAGCAACTCAAGTATACCAACTTTAGTCTGAAGAAACACCTTTACGGAAATATCTTCAATCTTTCATCAGGAAATACCTTACCGGAAGGTAGGGTATCGAGTAACGTTCTACAGCTTCAATGAAGGACTGGTTAATCGCTCCGCCTTCTCTCAAGACAACAACGGGACCACTTCCGGCAAAGACATCTGAAACAAAACTTCCGGGACTGATAGAGTGCATAAAATGTACCCTGTCAAACCTGAATCCTTCTTCCAGCATAGAATTGTAATCCGATTCCATGACAAGCGTGTAACCGGGCAGATAAGTAAGTCGAAAAGCCCCGTAATCGATGGACTCTATTCTAGTCACCGTATTCCCGAAAAACTCCATGGTCTCGTATTCCCTTTTACCATTCTTGCCCGTTTCTATCAAGAAGAGAGCCTGCAAACTTGAGAAGACTTCCCGGTAGGGACAGGTGAATGTTCTTAAGCCTTTTTCAACTGACATTATCCAGGGTCCAACATTTTCTCTCTCAAGCTGCTGAAGAACAGAGCTGAGTTCTCTTGTCTCTTCAAGATGATTCCGAAGCCTTTCAAGCAGAGGTATGAAGGTGTTTCTGAGAAAAAAGTCGGGAGCCGCGCTGCGTCTCCCAACATTCTGAAGTATTTCGAAATTCATATATAGAATTACTAGAAGCCCACAAATCAGAGCGATAAGCGAAATCAGTATTGAAAAACTTGCGATCTTCAATTTACAACCTTAACTCCCAGTCTTTCGAGAATCGTCTCGATGGCTTTCGAAAGCTGAAGGTCGTTTTCTACGTCCACAGTAGCGGTTGAAAGTGTCAGCTCTCTTCCGTCCTCACCAGGAGCCTCCTCACTGGCTTCAACAACTATGTCTGGTTCTATTCCTTGAAGATGAATATCACTTCCATCCGGAGTAAAGTAATGCGCAGTCGGAAGCCATATTTCTCCTCCATTCGAGAGATTAAACACGGTCTGAACTGCGGCCTTGCCGAAAGTTGTCGTTCCTATCACGGTAGCCAATCCGTGATCCTTAAGCGCTCCCGTGAGTATCTCTGAAGCAGAAGCGCTGCCGTCATTTACAAGCACGACAATCGGCTTGTCGGTGAAGTAGGAATTATATCTCGATCCCCAGGAATTGTAGATCTCTTCCTGACCGTCTCTATATCTTATTGTTATTACTCTCTCGCCCTTTGGAAGCATCAGGGATGATATGTTCAGAACGCTCTGTAGTAGCCCGCCTGGATTGTTGCGAAGGTCGATAATGAAGGCCCCACTGTCTCTGCTCAAATTCAGAGCATCCTGGAATTCATCGTAAGTC
>JAFGAP010000234.1 GCA_016933635.1 Kosmotogaceae bacterium | reverse complement strand
TCTCATCTCTATCTCACAAGGAACCCTGCTGGAAAGAAACTGGAGAGAAAAAAGTCATAAAGTACTGCAAGGGAATGATAAGAAACTGGTCCTGCTCGCATTAGCCTATGAAAACGATCAGACTTCAATTGCAAAGTGACGAGACAAATCGCCTCTCCCTTTTGATAACGAACCGGGAGATTTCACGGACCTACAAAGATATTTCATCAAACACAATGCTCTTGCGCAAATCACCTGACGCAGCCAGAGGTTCGGATTGACAAGGTAGCACACTCTAGAAAAAGTACTCTTAGTATTTCCACATGGAAAGGAAAGAACATCTGCCATAATTAGAACAAACGGCAATATGTTTATAAATTGCCAGTTGTTCTAAAAGTGAGTTGATCGATTTGAAAGACGAGACCTGGTCCTCAAAGCGTAGTGGTAAGAGAATAAGTTCAGAGCTTAAAGATAGGGACTCCTTTACTACCGGTGAGCTCAAGCCATATCTCACTCTTCCCGGAGAAGAGATAAGCCCGGTTACTATCCGCACCCGGCTGAATGCTCTGAAAAGGAGCGGAGTCATAACTCCTGTCGGGAGGGGTCTGTACACTCTCAAAAAGCTGTATGATTATACGCCAGAGATAGACCAAATTCTTAGAAAGGTATATCTTGAGCTAAGGAAACGGCTGCCGCTAACAAGAATATGCGTCTGGAGGCCTTCCTGGCTGAACGAGTTCGCACTTCACATACTCTCTATGCAGACAATAGTTGTTGAATCGGAAAGAGAAACTGAAAGGGCCGTCTTTGAAGTGCTGCAGGAATCGTTGGAGAAGAACTCCTCCCTTGCCGGAACTCTGCTACTCCTAAATCCCTCTGCCGAAGATATCGATCTGTATGTTTCAGGTCAGTCTCCCGCAATAGTTGTCGGAAGACTCATCACCGAAGCACCGGTAGGAGAGAGTGATGGAGTCGTCATACCGAGACTAGAGAAAATGCTTGTGGATTTGTTCTCAGGGGGGCCCATTCTTGAGCCTTTTGGTGGTGCCGAAATGGACAGAGTTTTCAGAAATGCCTTCAATACATACGCTCTGAACGTAAATACCATCATAAGATATGCCACAAGGAGAGGTAAAAGACAGGAAATGTCTGACTACCTTACCTCAAAGAAGCTGACAGGTCACAGGGAGGTATTGGATGATCTCCGATAGTTGTTTGACCAGAGAGTATCTTGAGGCTAAACGAGTTGAGCTGGGTTGTGACCAGATACTGCTTGAAAAGACGATCAAGGCTCTTCAGCTTCTGGAGCTAAGGAAGACACAACAGTCGCGGCTGTCATTAACACTAATTAAGCGCTCTCGATAAGATTGAACTCTAAGAAGGACGCCACTTTCGTTGAGGGAAAGGATTGGTCGTACGCCAATTTCATTGTCGTGCGTGAACAAGACCTTGACAGTGAATGGCTTGAGAGTCTGGCGGGGATAGTAACAAGAGACGAAGTCAGGGAATTCATTCTGGAGAAACTCGAAGGCTAGATCGTTCCGACCTTCTAGGACACAATGTTTTTTAAGCAAAGAGCGGGCGAAGGCACGCTTTTGCTATGGAAGACGCTCCATGCCAGCCAGCTCTAGAAAGCTGGTCTAAGTGACATTTAGTTGCACTTCAGAGAAAAGTCTTCTGCAAAAAAAGTCATTATTCCGATTGATTTGAATACCGGTTTTTTCATGTCTGCCCAAGTAGTGATCAGTGAATTCGCAAAGGATTTT
>JAFGAP010000233.1 GCA_016933635.1 Kosmotogaceae bacterium | reverse complement strand
GTACAGTCAAGAGGAGAAACCTGAATCCTGTACTTCAGCCCCTCAAAAGGCTTACCGCCAAGCCCTTTTTTGGCTTCAAAAGTATCTGGAGCTCTATTTTCTTCTTCTTCATTTAACAGGAAAGGTCTGATCGCAGCGTGTGGACAGACTAGAGAACATTGATTGCACTGAATGCAATTATCGATCTGCCATTCAGGAATCAGAACAGCGATACCTCGTTTTTCGAATGCCGCTGTTCCGTTGGGGAACTCTCCATTTTCCCTATCTAGGAATGCAGAAACCGGTAGTTTGTCTCCCTGCTGTCTGTTCATTACATCTGCAACTTTCCTCACAAATTCAGGTCTTCCTGAGTCTTCTTCCTTTCTCTCATCTTGTGCCTTTGCCCATGATTCCGGAATATCTATTTTCTTCAACGCATCTATTCCACTATCTACTGCTTTGTAGTTCATCTGTACCACTTTTTCGCCTTTGGTACCGTAAGACTTGACGATTGCTTCTTTAAGATACTTGATAGCTTCTTCTATAGGTATTACATTGGCCAGCTTGAAGAAGGCAGATTGCATTATCGTATTGATTCTCGTTCCAAGACCGATCTCCATGGCAATTTTCGTGGCATCGATCGTGTAGAAGTCAATATTGTTGTCTGCAAGGTACTTTTTCATGTTACCGGGAAGATTCCTGTCAAGCTCTTCAGAATCCCAGCTGGTGTTAAGGACAAACGTTCCACCCTTCTTAAGTCCCTCCAGCAACTCGTACTGATACACATATGACTGCTTGTGACAGGCAACATAATCGGCCTCATCGATCAGGTAGGTTGACTTTATCGGCTTCTTACCGAATCTAAGATGCGATATGGTTACTCCACCGGACTTCTTTGAATCATAAGCGAAATATCCCTGGGCATACATGTCGGTGTGATCTCCGATTATCTTTATCGCGTCCTTGTTAGCTCCCACCGTACCGTCGGAACCAAGTCCCCAGAACTTGCAACGGATAGTACCTTTTGGAGCGGTATTGATCCTCTCCTTGATCTCGAGAGAAGTATTGGTGACATCATCGACTATACCTATCGTAAAGTGGTCCTTTGGCGTCGAAAGTTTCAGATTATCATAGACAGCTTTAATCTGAGAAGGAGTTGTATCCTTTGAACCCAGTCCGTATCTGCCCCCGTAAATTTCAGGAGCATTCTTATCCCCATAGAAGAGAGTCTTCACATCTTCGTATAGAGGTTCCCCAAGAGAGCCCGGCTCCTTTGTTCTGTCTAGAGTAGAAATCCTCTTGACTGAATTTGGAAGAACCTCAAAAAAGTGCTTTGCAGAGAACGGTCTGTAAAGGTGTACCTTTATTACTCCGACCTTCTCACCCTTCTTCATAAGGTAGTCTACTGTTTCCTCGATTGTGTCTGTGACTGAGCCCATCGCAATAATTACGTGCTCCGCTTCTGGATCGCCGTAGTAGACGAAAGGCTTGTACTCCCTGCCTGTTATCTTTGAAATCTCCTTCATGTAATCGGCGACGATTTCTGGAACCGCATCATAGAATCTGTTCGAAGCTTCCTTCGCCTGGAAGAAGATATCGGGATTCTGGGCCGTTCCCATTGTTTTGGGATGCTCTGGATTTAGGGCCCTGTCTCTGAATTCTTTAAGCGCCTTATAATCGACAAGTTCTTTGAGATCATCATAGTCCATAACTTCGATCTTCTGAACTTCGCTGGAAGTTCTGAATCCATCGAAGAAATGAAGGAAGGGGATTCTGGATTTGATTGCCGATAGGTGTGCAACGGATCCGAGATCCATTACTTCCTGAACGCTTCCCGAAGCGAGCAACGCAAATCCCGTCTGTCTTGTCGCCATAACATCTGAATGGTCACCAAAAATTGAAAGGGCGTGAGCTGCTATAGCCCTTGCGCTAACGTGAAAAACCCCTGGCAAAAGCTCCCCTGCAATTTTATACATGTTGGGAATCATCAGCAGCAAGCCCTGTGATGCAGTAAATGTAGTTGTTAGGGCTCCTGCTACAAGTGATCCGTGGACCGCTCCAGATGCTCCGCCTTCCGATTGCATTTCTATTACATCAACTGGTCGCCCGAAAATGTTTTTCCTTCCATTTGCCGCCCAAGCATCTGCAAGCTCTGCCATGGATGACGAAGGAGTAATGGGGTAAATAGCCGCAACCTCCGTGAATGCGTAAGCAACATGGGCGGCAGCAGTATTACCGTCCATAGTTTTCATTACTCGTGCCATTCTAAACCTCCTGTAGTCCTCGAATTATTTAGATCTATCTGGTAAAACATAGAAAAAGAGGAAATTTTGCTTGTGATCAATTACATTATAGAACATCTTTTCCATGCTTTCATAGAGATCTCTCTCAGTTCGTAAAAATGAAAACGATTATTATCGGCTTATGAAGATTTTTTTCAGATTATTGCTGCTGGTAGTCGATAGTAGGTGAGTTAACTAGATCATCTGAAGTCATTTGTCTCGAAGAGAAAACTTACTTATCTCCTCATGGAGTGATTAAACCCATGTGGAGAAATCCGACTGATTCTTCTACTTTGCAACGTTCTAGAACACAAATTTGATCAGGAAGAGACTCCAGAAGATCACTTTGATCGGATTGGATAGGTAGCTTCTAAACTTACGAGTTAATTGAAGTCAGCTATCCTAAGCCAGTTAATGATGTCATCCCGTTCGATATATTCAGGAAGGTCATTAAGAGCTTTGACAATACTAGATCTGGAGAATTCAATGTCCTTAAGTCCGCGTTTTAATTCCTCTATGAAATCTACGTCCATTGAGTCAGAATATACTGTCAAATCCACGATCTTCCCTTTCCTTGATTTAAAGAGAAGTTCAATCCCTCCCCACTGAAATCTGTTACTTGTTCTGAAGTTGAATTCAGGATTTCTCCCCAAGAGCCATTCCTTAGAAGAGTATTTCTCATAAAGGTCTCCAACGTCTTTCGACTCAGTTAACCGTCCAAAGTCTAGGACGTTGTCTATCTGACCGTACTCCTCAATGAAACCTCTATACATTGCCTTTTTCATTGTGTCAATGGTCAAATCCGATTTCATTTCTTTGAGATTGACAACTCTCGATACAACTGATTTGACTCCCTTAGATTCAATCTTTTCTTTTGAGACATTCAGATATTCAGAAAGCTTCCCAGTGTCCACGTCTATCAAGATTGTCCCATGGTGATAGGAAGCAAATTGCCCATGATAGAAAGCATTCCCGGAGAACTTCTTTCCACCCGCCAGAATATCGTTTCTACCACTAAAATGCGCTTCAATTCCTAAGTCCTTTACAGCGTCGACAATTACAGAAAGTTGCCTGTGGAGGTTGTATTCCTTTCTCGGCATGAGAAACGTGAAGTTTAGGTTTCCAAGATCATGATAAACAGCCCCACCGCCCGACAATCTTCTCGCCAGTCTTCCGCCATCCCTGTCAAGATTGTCTAGTTTGCATTCCTGCCACGCATTCTGATTTCTGCCGATTACCACCGTATTTTCGTTCTGCCAAAGATACAGCACGATGTTATCTGAGGCGTATGAATTCAAAAGGTATTCCTCAACGGCAAGATTCAACCAGGGATCAGAAGAGTTTGATTCAACATATACTGTGTTTGTAATTCTATCTACCTCCAACGCCAAGGCTATCTGCTTCTCTTCTAACATACATGTAGTTTATACCTGTAAGATAACTTCTTGGATTCCTGCATTGATCATTGGAATCGATAATCTCGAAATGCAGATGAGGTCCCGTAGCTCTCCCGGTTTCTCCAACCCTGCCGATTAACTCTCCCCGCAGCACTCTCTGACCAACATATACACTGATATGATTCAGGTGTGAATACCTTGTTCTGCTGCCGTCATAATGTTGGATTATTATGTTCAGTCCATACCCACCGCTTTCCTGGGCCTCCATTACCATTCCATCCTTGGCGGCAAAAACGGGCGCATCTTTTTGAACCGCAATATCTATACCGGAATGAAAGGTAGAAACTCCGGTAAAGGGATCCTTTCGCCATCCAAATTCCGAAGAGATCTTTCCATAAACCGGCCAGGTGAACTGCGTACCGGGATTTACACTTCCGCAGACATTGATTGATTCAAGCGGGATAAACAGCCTTTGACCGGGATAGATTACCGAGGTACATTTCAAATCATTTGCGGCCATGATTTCCTCGGCAAGAGCAAAGAAAAGCTTCGCGATGAAGTCGATTGAATCTCCATATTGAACTTCATAAAAGAACCCGTCTCCAGTAGGAAGATTTATGAATTCCCCAGGTTCAAGCTGACGAGGGTTGGCGATGCAGTTCAGGTCGAGTACCGTACTAATTCTCAAATTATAGTCTCTGATAATGTTGAAGAGTCTATCACCTGGCCTAACCAGATACCTTATGGAACCTACTCCGAAAGCGTTCACAAAAATAAACAAAGCACAAAGGATCAAAGCAAACTTGGCTTTCATGTGAAACCCCCAAACCTTATTATTGTCCGCAATTAAGAAATCAATTAATACAAAGTGTTGTAATGATCTTAATAATATCACAGGGTGTATCGTTAGAAGAAGCTGCATAGGAACACTCTTCATTCGGATAAATATTTACTGCTTTTGATTACACAAAACAGAAGAGATCAGGATCTTCTTGGTGGCTCAAGTTTAAGATAAGAATTAATTCAAGAGAGCTAATCAATCTCCTCAATAAAAGGAATGTCTCCAAGATAATCCCCAGCTTTCTCTAAGCCGTCGACTCTAATGAAGACTCCTCTGTCAGTCTCAATCTTTCTAAGTTGCTCTCCTCTCTTCCAGTTTCCCTTCCCGTCTTTTGTTATAAGGCAAAACACGAATACATCACACTTATCCATTATTTCTTCTCGTGTCCACTCTTCCCCGTAGTCGTGAGACTCTCCGATATTCGGGTGGATCAGCGCTGCCTCAAGCAACCATGTACCGTTTCTATCTGAATAGCTCGCAGCTGAAACCCAGTAGTCTATTTTCTCGAACATGGCAAAATACCTCCTTACCCAAGGATACAAAAGTGTGACCGTTTTCTGCTACTCTTGAGAAGAGAGGATCTTCTTGGGAGGTGAGAATAGTGACATTCGTGAATGACACGTCACGATCACCAAGAGCGCAAGTAAGGCCCCTGGCTATCGAGAAAGTGGAATTACAGGGCTTTATTGGAAGATATCAGGGACTAATGAAATCGACCAGTTTGTCTATGCAGTACGACTATCTGGAATCAACTGGAAGAATAGACAACTTCAGAAAGGCAACAAGAAGTATGGAAGGGAGCTTCACCGGCTGGTTTTTCAATGATTCTGATATTTATAAGTGGATAGAGGCGGCGTCTTATTCTCTTTCATATAACGACGACCCCGAGATTCGTGCCAGAATTGAGTCTTTAGTAGCTCTTATAGAAAAGGCACAGGAGAAAAGCGGCGACGGCTATATTAACACTTACTTTGTTGGGCAAAAGGCAGTGGAAAGATGGAAAGATCTGAAGAACATGCACGAGCTATACTGTGCGGGCCATCTTATCCAGGCAGGTATAGCCAACAAGAGAGCCTCTGGCGACGAAACGCTGTTCAAGGTTTGCGTAAGTGCGGCCGACAATATTCTCGACAGCTTTAGAGATGACGACTGCAAGGTGACCACGGGCCATCCTGAGTTAGAGATGGCAATGATCGAACTGCATAGGGAAACAGGCAATCGCGACTACTTGGAATTTGTTCAGAAGCTGATCGACAATCGCGGTAGAGGTTATGTTGGTGGCGATGAGTATCACATAGACCATGTACCTTTCAGAGAGCTAAGAGAGCTTGCCGGTCACGCAGTTAGGATGTTGTACTTGTTGGCGGGAGCGGCAGACGTATTTCTTGAAACAGGAGACGAGACCCTGCTGGCAGTCCTTGAAAGACTCTGGATTGATCTTACAGCAAGAAAGATGTACGTTACCGGCGGCGCCGGCTCAAGATACGAGGGAGAATCCTTTGGAGAGGATTTCGAATTGCCCAGCAGAAGAGCTTATGCGGAAACATGTGCCGCAGTTGCAAATGTCTTCTGGAACTGGCGTATGTATATGATATCTGGTGATGCAAAATACCTGGACCTATTCGAGCAGTCTTTCTATAATAGTGTGCTTTCAGGAATTTCGCTTGATGGTAAACGATACTTCTATGTCAATCCTCTGGAAGATGCAGGCAAGCGTGAGCGAGAGGAATGGTTCGAATGCGCCTGCTGTCCTCCAAACATCGCTAGATTGCTGACCTCTTTCGGAGGTTATATCTATGGAACAACTCTGAACGAGATCAGGGTCAATTTCTATGAAGAGAGCAAAGCCACAATACCTTTCAGAGATGGAGAAGTATCTATTATTCAGAAAACTTCTTATCCGCACTCTGAAGAGGTACAGCTAACTGTTTCCACTGATCTGGATACTGAGCTCTCTATTCTACTAAGAATTCCAGAATGGGCCGAAGGAGAATTCGAAGTGCAGATCGATGGCGTGAAACAGAAACTCCGCCCAGAGAAGGGGTTTATAAGGCTTGAAGGCAACTGGAAGGGAAAAACTGAAGTATATCTCGCTCTTCCGATGCGTATCCGACTGATAACTGCCAACCCTCTTCTTAGGGAAAACACCGACAAGGTCTCGGTTCAAAGGGGACCGCTCGTCTACTGTGCAGAAGGTGTAGATAACCCGGATTTCGATGTAAGAACCTTGTCAGTTCCTTCTAGGAAGAACTTCGAAGTCACACAAAGTGATTCACTGTTAGGAAACCCAGTAATTCTTAATGGCAAGGGTATCGCCTTTGATCTTGATAGTTGGGATAAGAAGCTATACAACCCTATTGGATCAGTGAAGAGCAAGGGCAACAATGTAAGGTTTTCTCTTGTACCATACTACGCTTGGAATAACAGGGGAAAATCGACAATGTGTGTATGGTTGCATGTCCACTAGAGGAAGTTCCGTCTACTATTATTCGCAAAGTCAATACCGTCAATACAAGCGATAAGTAAGATCCATAGACGGTTTTTTTGAAATCCAAAGTTCACTAGAAGGAAGCATTATTGCACTTATCTGTGTGGCAGGAGAGTGTGTCGTTTGCGTATTTTCTTTACGGTTGTTATGTTAGCTGCTTCAGCGATCTGTCTCACTTATGAAGGGCAGGTTCTATTTAGCGGAAACGAGATCCATTATGAAGTCGAAGAAGCCGATGGAGAATTGGTTATCCTGATAGGCGACGGTCCGGGCTTCAGTAGTTCTTACATGAAAGGAATACTCAGTGGAAGGAAGACACTGAGATACGATCAGCTTGAAAGTGGAAGTTCGAAGAATCACTCGCATATAGTTGTTGATTTTCAATACTTTGTTGCTGAACTCGCCTCACTTATTTTTTCACTCGAGATAGATTCTTTTCATCTTCTTGGCCATGGATTCGGATCGGCTATAGCCTTAGGATTTGCTTTAACAAATCCCGAAGGACTGCTCAGTCTCGTAATGGTAAACCCAAGACTGAATTTCCCCGCAATAGATTTCGCATTGTCCGATCTAGCCGATGATGAATCGTTTCATAGTTTTGACAAGTTCCATTATTTGTTTGGGGATGGTCCCGTATCTGAAGTGAAGCCAGTGTTTTCAAGAGATAATATGAACGAGAAAATCTACAACCTGTTCTGGGGAGAATCCCCTACCTCCATAAGTGGGATTCTTAGAGGACAGGATTTTTCCTCCGGGCTCATAGACATTGATGTGCCGATCCTTGTTTGTTCCGGATTACACAGCTTTCCAGGTATCAAGAATACCCTGACGTTTCAAGAGGGATCACCAAATATGGAATTCGTAACCTTCATGAACAGCGGACACTTACCTATGTTTGAAGAACAGAAAGCCTTCAAATCAATTGTACAAGATTTCCTTCTAAGAGCCGAAGAAAACCTTAGTCATCAGAGACCAGAGGAAATGAGCCTTGATTGTATATCGGAAGTTCCGGGAGATATGGTATTCGGGTGGGAAGATCTTGAAAGAGTTCACGAACTTCACGTTGGAGATGATTTTACCGTTAAGCTTCCTTCAAATCGAGGAGCAGGCTACTTCTGGAAAGTCAAGAGCTTCGACGAGAACTTTATAAGACCGATTTCAGATCCATACTACGAAGAACTTAAGGAATCAGGTGGTGGACGAGACGTCTTCACCTTCAGGGTAGTAGGATCCGGGAAAACTTCCATAGAGTTTTCCTTTGGTTCATTGTGGGAGGAAACTTCAATAAGGACCTCCTCACTTTTTATTCATGTAGAAAAGCCTGACATCGATCCGATAATTATCGATTCTTCGGATTCGGGAAAAACTCTTCTAGTCGGTCTAAACGAACCTATAGAGGTTGTACTCGAGTCTCCCATTGATTCCGGATTGAGATGGAGAATCTCCGCCACCACTCCTGAAGTACTCCGACAGCCAAGAGAAAATGATGTGAAAATCACGGAGCCATCAACTTATTCAGCCGGGAAAATTGAACAGACCTACTACTTCGAGGGCATGAACTACGGGCAGGCAAGACTTAAGTTTGATTACGGCAGCCTGTGGGAAGATGTCGCTCCCGAGAGAAGCTTTGAGGCTACAATAGTAGTTGCAGAACCCGTTAGGGAATATATCCTTATTCAGGATTCCGACAATGGAAGTACGATTTCCGTTGGAGTAGATCAAACGGTTTTGGTTAGATTAAAGAAAGGAAACGAAGAAGATTGCAGATGGCAGCTTCCTTCACAATCGTCAGTAGAGTCTGTTGGCGACATCTCTGAAGTAGAGTATATGGGTGTCAGGTATTCAGTGTTTCGGTTTAAACCCATAAACGCAGGAGATTCTACGCTTGAGTTTCTCTATTTTGAAGACGAAACGAGAAAGGAACCGATTGATATCTTCAAGATAGATTTGGCTATAACTGAGGAATCTGGTCAAAAAAATGCAGAGGGTTCAAAGACAGATGACCACGCTTCCGGCAAATGAGGATAAATTACCGGATAATTCTCAGATCTTCTCACTATCCCTTCGAGAAGACTATTCGCAATCCAAGGAGATCTCATCGAAGACTACTCTGTAGCCACTCCCTCTTGGACTACAGCAGTAAGGCCCTACCATAACCGGGAGTTTGCCGTCATCTTCTATTAGTCTTGCCAGACGGAGTTGAACCCACTCATTCTGCCAAGAAAAAACAGAGTAGTCAGACCCCTTTCTGTCGACTCTAACTCGTAGACTCCTTGTTTCGCAAGATACATCTTGAGTCGACCAGTCTGAGTAGCCAGAGTTAGTAACAACGGCGCCTAGTTTAGATGGGGCACTTCCTTCAAACTCAATAGAGCTCTTCAACCAGCAGGAAGGTGAGACCCTTACCATGATTCCGGCCTGATCGTATTGATTAACCGGAAAGAACTTCGCGCCAAGGACAAACGAGAAATCATTCATTAACGGAGCAAAAAGAAAATGGCCGTTGTCGTTTCTAAATCCGTAATGCGTTCTCTGCCAAAAATCGGTCGATTCTTCTGACTCAACCATCAGATTACCAGCCTGCAATTCCCAGCGCTTTGGCTCATTTAGCCATTTGAAATGCTCAAGTGTTTCCTCACAAAACGAAGAATGCTGCATGAAATTTCCTCCCTTACTCTCTTGAACTATACCGCGCAACACAGCTAATTATTTAACACTGAGTATATAATTATTCTATACTCTAATCCGTCATATCTATTTGCATTCGTCAGCACAACGATTTGTCCATCATTGCTCAGGTCGGTTTTTGGGCGTGATTTACCTCTGACCATTGTGTTTTCAATCGATTCGCTACACAAATGAGCTTCTCTCATAAGGCTGAGTTTTTTTGGCTGTAAAAGGTACCTAAACGTAATAGGGATAACATGCTCCTTCTACTCGTCCTTTGCTTTTGAGAAATTCATGTTTTTGGAATCCCAATAGAGATCGAATAGAATTCTGCTTGTTAATCGAGGTGGATTATGTACTGGAAGTATGCAATTAAGAGAGTGCTCTATGGGATACTGATGTACGCGATCTTGGTTTTCATTTTCTCTGCTCTGTTCAACACAGTAATGGAACAGACTCTTAGAGCGCAGATTGAAGAACAGATCAGAGGAGAGACCATGCGCATGACCAGTCTGAACGAGAGTCAGCTGGAAGACTATGTCGTGAATCGAAGAAATGATCTGTACTCACTGTACCGCCTAACAAGACCGGTAGCTGAAAGAATACTCTGGCGAACCTGGGACACTCTCACTCTGAATCTCGGAAATTCAACAATTATAAGATCCTCGAATGGAAGCAGAAGCGTATGGGATGTCGTTTCGGAAGCTATACCGAAGACTATTCTTCTATTCTCTGTTGCAATGCTGGTGGACATTGTGCTCGGCCTCCTTCTGGGACTGAAAAAGGCTCAAAAGGCCGGAGGGTTACTAGACAAAAGCACTTCAGTAGGAACCATGGTGGTATTCGGTATGCCTTCATGGTGGCTGGGAATGATTATGATCATGTTCTTCGCCTATGGAGTAAAGATCTTTCCCTCCGGTGGACTACACTCGACTCCACCGCCAGAGGGGATTTCTTACTTCTTCGATCTCCTGTATCACCTAGCGCTTCCAGTACTTACACTTGTTGTTATTGGTTTCTGGGGGAGGGCCTTTCTTACCAGAAACATTGTTCTCGGAGTACTTCAGGACGACTACATAATGGCGGCAAGAGCAAGAGGTATCCCCGAAAGGAAGGTTCTCTACGGACACACGATGAGAACATCGGCCCCACCGATTGTGACGATGTCACTTTTGGCATTGCTGGCCTCTGTAGGAGGAAACATTGTCTACGAGGGTATTTTTTCTTGGCCTGGAATGGGAAACCTTTACTGGATAGCTTTGCAGCAGAATGATGTTCCAGTTCTTATGGGAAACCTCGCGATAACTACCGGTCTATATATCTGTGGTCTTGTCCTTCTAGATCTCATTTATGGCCTACTTGATCCGAGAATCAAGGTAGGTGGTAAACAATGACAATGAGTGATTTAAGAAGATCGGCAAGCGATTTCTGGAAGGAATTCAGAAAGGTTAGGTCGGGCATGATTGGTCTCATATTTCTCGTGGTTTTTGTCTGCATCCTAATCTTTGAACCGATCATCGTACCATATCCCAAAGTCAATGAGAAGTGGAGAGATATTACCTATTGGCAGGATCTTCCTTCCAGTGCACCTCCTTCCTGGATCAATCTTTTTACCTCAAAGAAGCGCGCAGTATCAGAGATTATCGAGAAATATACCTTTTCCGAAACCCTTGCCGGTGCAATGAGAATACAGGAGTATGTCTTTGAATATGATTACTCTGCGTCTGTTGCTCCCTCGGATGTCGTCTTTCACGCTTCTGGAGTCGGCAAGCCAACTGTGGTTATCTCGATTGAAAGGCCAGATGGCCTTTCAATTGATCTATACAGGAAACAGCTCGAAACCTCTCAAACTCAAGACGCCAGGGTCTCAATCGATAGATCGGCCCAAACATCGGCGATGAATTTTGGCAAGAAATACTCTCCTTCTGAAGGAGTACCTCTCCAAACAATCAAGACTACCGATGTGTTGTTCTCGAAAGCCCAGGAGGGAATATTCAGGAATCCTATAGCGCTCGTTGGAACATACAGACTCAAAGTTACACTTCTACTGCAAAAACCAGACGAAAGGATCGAAAATGCCTTTATCAGCATTGCGGGCAGGGTGCATGGAATTCTGGGAACGGACAACTCGAAGAGAGATATCTGGAGTGGAGTAATAGCCGGAGTGAAGTGGGCCATGCTTATCGGGCTCCTTACGGCTCT